>CALYPF010000001.1 GCA_945271245.1 uncultured Enterobacteriaceae bacterium
CGAACAGCGTGTTGGCAGCGGCGATGTTGGCAGTATAAGCACCTGCTTCCGGGCGCGTATCCGGCACCGGCTGCGGTTTAGGACCCGGTCCAGGATCGGGAACCGGAGTAGGATCGGATTTTCCGCTGACCAGGTACCAGTTGCCTGCGTTGCTGCCCGTACCGCGAATCAGGGTGTAATCATAGGCACCGGCTGCGATACGTCCGGCCTGAGTGAATTCACCGGCAGAGTCACCGCCGACGTGGATCAGCTCAATGCCGTTGAGGGTTTTTGCCCCTGAGCCGCCGGCGTTAGCGACGCTTACCGCCGATGTCCCCGAAGTGGCGCCATCAATAATCATTCGGTCCGTCGCAGAATTATCGCCCCCGAGCGCCGTGTTGAAATAGATATGTCCGCCATTGCCCTGATAATCCCCCGCTACGTGCAGTTGATTACCCACGCGGGAGCTGCCCGGGTGGCCTATCACCAGCGCGTTACTATTAACCAGATTACCGCCGACGGTAAATACCGCAGGCTGTTCGGCTGCGGCCAGCAACCGGGCCTTCATAGCGGCGGATTGTCCCACGGTTAACGTACCGCGGTTATTTACATCACCGGCCGTACCGCCAAAGCCGCCAAAAACGGCGCCTTCAGACACCTCAACCCGGGAAGAGGCCAGCGTGGTTTCCGCACTCGCGCTGCCGAGCATCAGTGCGCCCTGCTGTACATCTGTGACGCCGGTAAACTGCGCCGCATTTTGCAGGAGAGTGACCGTTCCTCCCCCCGTTTTCTGAACGTCGCCCGCGCCGGTAATGTGGTTATTAAGCTGCCAGGTATCCGCCGCAGCGAGCGTTAACAGGCCCGCATCGGAAAGAGAAGACGCGCCTAACGCCGCCTGAGAAGCCGCCGTTAAATGGCTGCCTTTTTCAATGGCAAACTGACCGCTAAAGCCGGAGTTTTGTCCGGTAAGCGCCACATCACTGGCCTGCTGTACACTCACTAAACCATTGCCACTCAGATTATTGGCTATTTGCCCTTTTGCGCTCGTTACTGTCAATGTGCCAGCATTGGCTATCGCGCCATTACCCAGGCCGGCACCGCTGTTGATTACCGCCTGCGCGCCGGATGCTATACGGGTTGTTGCCGTTAATTCCGCGTTTGCGCCGGTGAGCCTCAATACGCCACCGGCGATGTTCAGCTCACCGGCGCCGCGCAGAAAACCGTCAACCGTTCCGCCGTGCGAGAGCGTTAACTCGCCGCCATTGATATCAGTCACCGCTGCTGCTGCGGTATTCAGCGCACCCACCGTTTGACGATGACCGTTCATATCCACGCGCGTCTCGCCCGCCTGGCGCAATTCGCTGCTGTTCCCCAGCACGTTATCATTCGCCAGACGCAGCGCCCCACTGCGCACATCGGTAACACCCGTGTAGTCATTATCAAGATTGGACAAAGAAACCGTGCTTCCTTTTTCTGTCGCAATGGCCAAATCGCCGCTTCCCGTTACCCGGGCGCTGAGGTCGGCGCCGGCTCCGCTTTGGCCGCTCGCGTTCAGCGCCAGCGCATTTGCGCCCTGTGTCAATAAATCCAGCGTTTTTAAGCCGTAATTGATATACAGTCCATCGCTGCGTTCACCGCCGGTCAGCCGATAATCATACGTCGCCTGCGCCGCCGTTATACCACCCTGCTCGACGCTTGCGCTAACCGCGCTGGTAATCACCTTGCCTTGTTGATCGATAAGCGTCAGGTTGCCAGCGCTGCCCTGCGCCTGGCCATTTACTCCCGCCAGTTTCAGGCCTGTCTGCATATCGTCCTGTGCCAGAAGGTTAAGCGCGTTATTCGGCAGCACTGGCGCGTTTAAAACCGGGTTAATTTGCACTTGTACGGTGCCTTTACCGGCAATATCCAGCGTTTTTTCCGCCTGTATGAAAGAGTCCGCCGTCGCCTGCCCCAGCGTCTTGGTTTCAAATTTTATTGTGCCACCATCAAACGCCAGCCCACCAATGCGCTGCGCGCCTTTAGCAACCGTCGTGATGTTTCCAGCACCGGTTTTCAGCGTTGCAGCAGCTAAAGCCCGCGTATTGTCTGCGGACAGCAGGAAACGGCTATTCGTTAGCGCCACTGTGCCGGCAAAACCATCCCCGGCGTTATTGGCGGTGAAATTAAACGCATTATTCTCACTGCCCAGATCTGCGCTCAACACCCCGGTACCTGAGAGATGACTGGCAAAATTGTGTTCGCTATTCGCCCGAACAGCTAGCTGGCTGTGGGCATCAATGCGATACCCCGTTCCCGCCACATCATTTTTCTCATCCCCCAGCGCCAGGCCGACATTATCCAGCGTCAGGGTTGAGCTATTGGTTAACTGAATATGTTCAAAACCGTTCAGCGCCGCGGCGTCATGCAGTATGTATTTTGCGTTATCAAACAATAAGGTATCATCGCCATGCCCGGCATTGAGTGACGTAAATAGCGCGCTATCTTTTTCATCGATATTCTGTAAACGATAAAGATCGTTGCCCGCAAGGGTAAAGATATCCGTCGCCTGGCTTTCACGCTGCAGCGTGATCCGATTATTCCCCGCTTCCAGGTTAACCTTGCCGCGTATGACACCGCCCGCCTCGTTAGTGAAATCTATGCCACCAGCGTTTGCATCTGCCTGAATCGCTACCTGCTGCGCATCACGGGCAAGGATTGCCCCGCTGTTGGTCAGCGTCTTCAGCGAAGCGGCGTGCTGGAGATCGACCACGGCACTGCGCATGGATGTGGACGTTAAGATTCCACTTTGGATGACGCTGGCCGTGCCACCCTGCACCTCCAGCGCGGCGGCGCCGTCATCATGTTTAACATTGACGCTAACGCCGTTTTTTACCGCACCCTGAGTATGCGTCACCACCCCTTTACCCTGCGCAGAATTTACGTTAACCACCAGCGCCTGTGAGGCAGATAAATCAAAGTCGCCGTTGGTTTCCGCGCCGTTAGCGCGCTGAAACAAAATACCGGTACCGCTGCCATCTACATTGATGGTTCCACTGTTTTGCGCAGCAAGCGTTGCGCCAGTGCGCACGCCGGCACCGCCGCCCACGTTAATCGTGGTGTCCGTTAATTGAATGCCTGAAATTTCGGCGGTATTTTCAATCGCGTTTCCGCTACCGTTCGCCGCCATGGTAATAGTTGCATTGCTGATATTTAATGCTTTAGCGCCTGCCGCAAGCTGAATGCCATGCGCCGAGCCCTGCGCCGTGGTGGTGCCTGCACCGCCAAGCGTCAGTGATGCACCATTTCCCACTCGATATGCCGCCGTGCCATCCGTCGCAGTTACCGTTCCCGTATTGGTTACGGCAGAACCAGCACCCTGAATATCTACCGCAACGCCGTTCGCCACGATAGTTTTCTGATTTTCCAGCGTACCACCATCGACCAACACGCCCGTGCTGCCAGCCTGGGTAAAATTAATTTCTCCGCGATGGATTAGCGTGCCTCCGGCCAGCACTTTATAACCCAGCGCATTGCGAGCTGTATTCGCCGTCGTTAATGTTGCCTCGCTCAGCAAACCAGACTCGCCTTTTTTCCCGGTGTCTTCAGTGCCATCTGCTTTAAAGTAGCGGCCATCGACGATACCTGCGGTGGCGCCGTTCCCGGAAATATCGATTTGCGTTGCCGCATCAATGGTGCCGGTAGCGCCGCCCTCCACGCGAACGCCGGTCGCTCCTGAGCCAGCCACATTCAATGTTAGCGCCCCGGTGTGCATCGAACTGCCGGTGCCGGTGGTACGAATAAGCGTTGAATCAGTGCCGGACGCTTTTAGTGAAGCGCTCTTCAACAGAGAGGCATTAAACGTCGCACCGCCGTCGATGCGATACAGTGTGGAATTCGCCGTTGCGACATCCTGGCTACCGGTGGCACCATTGTTGACGATAGAGTCCTGCCCGAAGATGAAATACCCGGTTTGTTTTTGCCCTTCGACAAAATTAACCGCCCCCGTATCCAGGATATCAACCTGACCCTTGTTTTTTACATATACGCCAATCGCGCCATCGCCTTTCAGATTAATACCACCGGAAACGATAGCCCTGGCGGATTGCCCTGAAGCACGGATACCGTAATTCGCATAACCGCTTTGCGGATCGAGGCCGCCGTTAACATCAATCGTTCCGGCGTGGGTGATGTTGCCACCCTCTTCCACAACGATAGCCGTTGCATTTAGGCCATTCAGTTCAATAGTGCCATAATTAACCACTTTGCTTGCCTGAGTGCCACTACGAGCCACAATGCCAATATTTTCCGCCACTTCTTTACCCGGAATGTTGCCATTGATACGAATGAGCCCGCGCTGGTTAAGCGACGCATTACCACCTATATCTATCGCCACCGCATTTTGCGTTTTACTGCCAATAACAATCGAGGAGTCATCAAATCCGTTATAGGTAGCGCTGCCGTAGATATGCACGCCGATGGAAGGCTGTTTGATATCGAGATCGGCAACCGCTTCATCGGGCGTTCTTTGCGCAGCGCGACCAATATATACGGTGCCCCGATTATTCATCACGGTGCTGTGCTGTGCTTCGATGCCAATATTGCTGTAATCGCTAAAAATCTGTGCGGCTTCCTGGCTGGCGGCGATATTGATAACACCATCGTTATTTAATACCGCGTTGCCTTTCAGCCAAATGCCCAGGTTGCCCTGATAATTGCCGCGGGACGCAAGGTTAAGTACGCCGTCGCTGTGGTTGTTCACCACCGCGCTGCCGTCCGCCATTACGCCACTCTGGTGTCCCAACGCTACACCTTTCGCGCCATCCACGAAGAAGTCCACCATATCGGGGTTGGTTCCCGCATCAATAACCCCGTGGTTTTCTACAACAGAATTATGATGCGCAGTAATAACATAGGCCTCATGGAAGGTATTCCCGGCGGTGCCCAGCGTCCCTTCATTTATCAGCGTGGCGCCGTTCTCCAGATTCACCAGGGTAGCGTCCGAATCCACCATCTGAATATTCGCGCCGGATTGAACGGTCACAGTCGCGGCATCGCCGTCGGCATGGATATAAGATACGGCGCGGCTGTTTACAAACGCGCGCGTAGCGTCATCATCAGCAATGCTATCCATGTTGGCGTAAATTGGATGCATTAGGCTGCCACGGGCTTTATTCAGTTCATTGACGTACTCTTGTTCTGTGAGCCGCACTCCGCCCTGAGACTCGGGCGTCTGCAGCGCTTTTATAAGCGCATTGTTATACGCTTTAAAATCATCAAGCGTTTTGACGTTTTGTTTACCAATAACACTATTAAATTCGCCGACAAAATCGTCCACGCCCATCCAAGTCGTTGGGTTATTCACATTCTTAATATTACTTTCCGTATTACCAAGGCTAACAATAGTTTTAGAACGATAATTTAGAGCCGCCGCCTGGCTTGCTGAAGATAATACGTGAAATATGGATGCCTTATTCTGAGTCTGATCGCTGCTTTTCAGTATGGCATTTAATAAATTATCAGAAGACTTTGCCCAGCCGGCCCCCTGCTGACCTACATTAACGTCCAGTGAGCTTCCTGGACCAATCTCATAAAAGTTTTTATCAACGTACTGACCATTTTTCCCTACCGCGACGGATATTGTTGTTTTAAAATCTTTCGCTGGTTCGGATTGCATATCATTACTGTCATAGACCCGCATGCTTTCCGTATTTCCAGTGACGGGATCAATATAGTTAATTGAGCGGGTCTGAGAGCCAATGCGCACAATATTATAGTCAATCCACTTTGCGCTCTCTGCGGTAAGCAAGCCTTTATCCCGGGCCTCACCTAGTGCCATTTTTACATAGCCTAAACCACCACGCTGAATAGAAGTAAAACTGCCGGTAAGCAGGTTGTCGGTACCTGTCACTACCTGCTGAAAGTCGGATTCAGGCGAAAAAGTATGGACCGTTATTTCCTCGGCAAAAGCCGCAGGCAGAGTAGCGCTGATGATAAAGGCCAGAGCGCTTACGGGAAATTTCCCCATTTCAGAAAAGGCAGTGACACGATTCGTACGGGGTGATGAAGAAGATGTTTTACAAAAGCCGCGGGCTAACTCAGATACAACAACAAAGCGGGCAAGCTGTTTGTTCCAAATCACTTTAAAAATATTATTCATAATACATCCTGTATTTTATATTCAGCTACGGATGCCGTTATCCCTGATAAAGGTATCCAATATGAAATATTCGCCAGCGTTTAAAACATTAGCGACCTGTAAAACTAAATTCGCCATCCAAACCCAAAGCCCATGCTTTAACCACCAATTCAGGAAGGCTCACAACATTTAATTCACTCATGGCAATACGCTTATGTAAACTCACTGTTTTGATATCAATATTGCGAACATGAGAAATTCTTTTAGGCGGCATTCCGGACAACAATAACGCCAGCGTACGGGTAATTGTCTCAGGGATTTTTTCTTGTTTTGAATTTGTAGCAGAAAAACCCAATTCCTTACGCTCAACAAAGAAGGAAAACAATAACGCATTAACCAATTTGACTGTCGCATAAATTGGTACAAATATAATTTCACCTAATGAGCGCAAGTTGGACAAAATGCGCATATGTGACTCAAGACAAAAGATGATGCTTTTTTTGTTCTTATCGGCTTTCTGAACAAAGAAACACACGTCCAGCAGCCTGGGCAAAACCCAAAAATCGGGGAGAGAGGAATTGTCGTTTTTTAAGGGAGTAAATACGGCAAAAAAGTCAGTCAGTAGTTCCTGAACACCGCATATATAGAACCTATCTTGTCCATATATATTTACTACCGTATCGTGACAAACAATACTTGCCATCTTCGCCTCCATGCGCTGCTAATATAAATGTTTCTTAGCAGTCATCACATTTAACTCTTCGACAACAAGTATCCTAATGTTGTCATTCAAATACAGAATAACCGCTGTATTTTTTACAGAGCAAGATAAATTCCAGCGGGTGTGGATAATTCTTAGTTCATTTTCCTAGGCAATAATCTTAGCAAGATCATTTAAAAAATAAACACGATTTGAACAATAAATAGTAGTTTTATTGATAGGTATAAGCTATCGTGTTTATGAATTTATTCGAAAAAACCAATGAAGCATACCGAGAGTAATTTATATAATTATCAATAAATTATATTATCCACCTCTCATCTGCGGCTATAATTTCGACAGGCAAACAAACGAAATGCGTGGAGCTGAATGCAAAACCAAGTGAAAAACTGATTACGGACAAATCCATCAGAAAATGTTTACATCTCCAGACAGTGAATATCATGTTAAGTAAAAAACACTTTTCTTTAAATCATCACAACAAAACAAGGTGCTATTTCCCTCATATATAAATAAAGTGTTGTAATGTACTAAATGCGAAAGTAAATCATTAATTACTGCAGCATTTTAAATATCCGTAAAAGAAAGAGTTTTTCTGTAAAAATGATACGCTATTCTCAATAAATGCGAAAAATTGTCATGTATGGCGCTTTACCCGCAATAAATGAGGCTACTTGTGTATTTAAATCCCAATAACAATAATAACTATCAGTACAGCCGCTGAGGGTGAGTATATACAATTGCCCGCCCCGGCCGACTAAAACCGACTAGCGTCAGGTTATAGCGCTGTGCCATGTCCACGGCCATGGCCGTTGCCGCAGAAACGGCAAATAGAATTTCAACGCCACACATGGCCGCTTTCTGTACCATCTCATAGCTCGCCCGGCTAGAAACCAGCGCGGCACCATGTCGCCATGATTCGCGGCAGCGGCGCCCTAAAAGTTTATCCAGCGCGACGTGCCGACCAACGTCTTCATGTCCCCCCAGAACATCACCCTGCGGCGAGACCCAGACGGCAGCATGCGTACAGCCAGTCAGCCGCCCAACCGGTTGAAAACGCTTAAGCTGAGTCAGACTGTTATCGAGCATTGCTAATTCAAAACGCTGAGTAAATGCCAGCGGCGTAACCGCTCTTCCTATATCGCTAAGCTGCTCAACGCCGCACACGCCACAGCCAGTACGGCCGGCTAACTGACGACGTCGCTCTTTTAACCCCATAAAACGGCGGCTGGAAAGTTCAATTTGCACTTCAAAACCGTTGCAACGCTGAATGACATCCATGCCGTAAATATCGCTCGGAGCGTCGATAATACCTTCCGATAATGAGAAACCAAGCGCGAAAAGCTCCAAATCTTTCGGCGTCGTCATCATCACCACATGAGAAATGCCGTTATATACCAGCGCAACCGGCGCTTCTTCAGCTAACCAGTCTTCTCCTTCATGCAGAAAATCCGCGCGCGACCATATGGTGGCAGAACGATAACATGTGAAATCCATCACATCTTCCGCCTTATTATTGAGCGTTTTATTCACTTTGCTTTAACCGTATTAGAACAACATTCACTGCATTATGATATTCTGTAACCATTACCCCTCATCTAAAGGGGGGAATAGGTCAATATTGAACCTTTGTGGCGCAGACCGCAAAAAAACTACACATGTGACAATGTCGAGAACAAGGAGCACACCATGCAGGTCAGCAGAAGGCAGTTCTTTAAGATCTGCGCTGGCGGTATGGCGGGCACAACGGCCGCCGCGCTGGGCTTTGCGCCCGCAATTGCGCTGGCGGAAACGCGGCAATATAAATTATTGCGCACCCGTGAAACCCGCCAGACATGTACATACTGTTCCGTTGGCTGCGGGCTGTTAATGTACAGCCAGGGCGACGGCGCAAAAAATGCAAAAGCATCCATTTTTCATATCGAAGGCGATCCGGATCATCCCGTAAATCGCGGTGCATTGTGCCCGAAAGGGGCGGGTCTGGTGGACTTTATACATAGCGAAAGCCGCCTGAAATACCCTGAATATCGCGCCCCCGGCTCCGATAAATGGCAGCAAATAAGCTGGGATGATGCCTTTGAGCGAATCGCGGCCCTCATGAAAAAGGATCGCGATGCGAATTTCATCGCTCAAAACACCAAGGGCACAACGGTAAACCGCTGGCTCTCTACCGGCATGCTATGCGCATCTGCTTCCAGCAACGAAACCGGCTATTTAACGCAAAAATTTACGCGCGCGCTCGGCATGCTCGCGGTGGATAACCAGGCACGCGTTTGACACGGACCTACGGTAGCAAGTCTTGCTCCAACGTTCGGTCGCGGCGCGATGACCAACCACTGGGTTGACATTAAGAACGCCAATCTTGTTGTCGTCATGGGCGGAAACGCGGCTGAAGCACATCCGGTGGGATTCCGTTGGGCAATGGAGGCCAAAATCCATAACGGTGCGAAGCTCATTGTTATCGATCCAAGGTTTACCCGAACGGCATCTGTTGCCGATTTTTACACGCCTATTCGCTCAGGCACCGATATCGCCTTCCTGTCGGGCGTATTGTTGTATCTCATTAATAACAACAAAGTTAACCGCGAATACGTTGAGGCTTACACTAACGCCAGCCTGATTGTGCGGGAAGATTACGGTTTTGATGACGGCCTGTTTACCGGCTACGATGCCGAAAAACGCCAATATGACAAAACAAGCTGGCATTATGAGCTGGACGAAAACGGGTTTGCCAAACGCGACGTCACGCTCAAAAACCCACGCTGCGTATGGAATTTACTTAAAGCTCACGTCGCGCGCTATACCCCAGAAATGGTAGAGACTATCTGCGGCACGCCGAAAGCCGACTTCCTGAAGGTCTGTGAATATATTGCGGAAACCAGCGCGAAGGACAGAACTGCCTCTTTCCTTTATGCGCTCGGCTGGACCCAGCACTCAATCGGTGCACAAAATATTCGCACGATGGCAATGGTGCAGCTCCTGCTCGGCAATATGGGCATGGCAGGCGGTGGGGTTAACGCGCTGCGCGGTCACTCCAATATCCAGGGTCTGACAGATATTGGCCTGTTATCAACCAGCCTGCCGGGATATATGTCGCTGCCAAGCGAAAATCAAACGGATCTCGCCACTTATCTTGCAGCCAATACCCCGCAACCGCTGCTCAAAGGGCAGGTCAATTACTGGGGCAATTATCCAAAATTCTTTGTCTCTATGATGAAGGCGTTCTTTGGTGATAAAGCCACTAAGGATAACGCGTGGGGATTTGACTGGTTGCCGAAATGGGACAAAAGCTACGATGTCCTGCAATATTTCGAGATGATGCACCAGGGCAAGGTCAATGGTTATATTTGCCAGGGCTTCAATCCAGTCGCTTCTTTCCCTGACAAAAATAAAGTGGTCGCATCGCTCAGTAAGCTGAAGTTCCTGGTGACAATTGATCCACTAACCACCGAAACATCTACCTTCTGGCAGAATCACGGTGAATCCAATGACGTGGACCCGGCGTCGATTCAAACCGAAGTATTCCGGCTACCCTCTACCTGTTTCGCGGAAGAAAACGGTTCTATCGTTAACTCCGGACGCTGGCTTCAGTGGCACTGGAAAGGTGCCGACGCTCCAGGCATCGCCCTGAATGACGGCGAAATTCTGGCCGGAATATTCATGCGCCTGCGCGATATGTATCAGCGTGACGGCGGTGCTACCCCAGAGCCAGTGCTCAATATGACCTGGAATTATCGCACGCCGCAAGCGCCTGCATCAGAAGAGGTCGCTCAGGAAAGCAACGGGAAAGCACTGGCAGACATCCTCGATGACAAAGGCAATACGCTGGCGAAAAAAGGCGAGCAGCTTTCCACCTTTGCGCATTTGCGCGACGATGGCACTACCGCCAGCGGCTGCTGGATCTTCGCCGGTAGCTGGACACCGGAAGGCAATCAAATGGCGCGGCGCGACAACGCAGATCCATCCGGCCTTGGCAACACGCTCGGCTGGTCCTGGGCCTGGCCGCTCAATCGCCGCATTCTATATAACCGCGCCTCGGCGGACCCCCAGGGAAAACCGTGGGATCCCAAACGCAAACTGTTGGAATGGACCGGCGACAAATGGAGCGGCATCGATATTCCGGATTACAGCACCGCCGCGCCGGACAGCGACGTCGGGCCGTTTATTATGCAGCCGGAAGGTATGGGGCGTTTATTCGCTATCGACAAAATGGCAGAAGGCCCATTCCCGGAACACTATGAGCCGTTTGAAACGCCTCTGGGTACCAATCCATTGCATCCGAACGTCATTTCTAACCCGGCAGCTCGCGTGTTCCAACACGATCTCGACGCAATGGGGAAAGCCGATAAATTCCCTTATGTGGGTACCACGTACCGCTTAACCGAGCATTTCCATTTCTGGACCAAACACGCTCTGCTGAACGCTATCGCACAGCCGGAACAGTTTGTGGAGATTGGCGAAACGCTGGCGGGCAAGCTGGGCATCGCGCAGGGAGATACGGTCAAAGTCTCCTCAAATCGCGGCTACATTAAAGCGAAAGCGGTAGTTACCAAGCGTATTCGTACGCTGAAGGTGCACGATCGAGAGGTAGATACCATCGGTATTCCGATTCACTGGGGATATGAAGGCGTCGCGAAAAAAGGCTTTATAGCTAACACGCTTACGCCGTTTGTCGGTGATGCCAATACACAAACGCCTGAATTTAAAGCATTCCTGGTGAATGTAGAAAAGGTGTAACGGAGACGAACTATGGCTTATCAATCTCAGGATGTCATTCGCCGCTCCGCCACAAACGGATTTACACCGGCACCCCAGGCGCGCAGCCATCAGGAACCGGTTGCGAAGCTTATCGACGTTACGACCTGTATCGGCTGCAAGGCCTGCCAGGTCGCGTGCTCTGAGTGGAACGACATCCGCGATCGGGTAGGACACAACGTGGGGGTATATGATAACCCGGCGGATCTTACTGCCCAATCCTGGACCATCATGCGTTTTTCCGAGGTTGAGGAGAACGGCAAGCTGGAATGGCTGATTCGTAAAGATGGGTGCATGCACTGCGCTGACCCGGGCTGTTTAAAGGCGTGTCCTTCATCTGGCGCTATCATTCAATATGCTAACGGCATAGTAGATTTCCAGTCAGAGCACTGCATCGGCTGCGGATACTGCATCGCGGGCTGCCCGTTTGACGTACCGCGTCTTAACCCGGAAGATAATCGCGTCTATAAATGCACACTGTGTGTCGATCGCGTTAATGTTGGTCAAGAACCGGCCTGCGTGAAAACTTGCCCTACCGGTGCCATTCACTTTGGCACTAAAGAGGACATGACTACGCTCGCCGGCGAGCGGGTGGCGGAGCTAAAAACCCGCGGCTACGATAACGCAGGCTTGTACGACCCGGCGGGCGTAGGAGGAACGCATGTCATGTACGTATTGCATCATGCCGATAAACCAACGCTGTATCACGGCTTGCCGGAGAACCCGGAAATTAGCCAAACGGTAAAATTCTGGAAAGGTATCTGGAAGCCGCTTGCCGCCGTAGGTTTTGCCGCAACCTTTGCTGCCAGCATCTTCCACTATGTTGGCATTGGGCCTAACCGACCGGATGAAGAAGACGATAATCTCCACAATGAAAGAGACGAGGTGCGTAAATGAAACGTCGTGATACCCTCGTGCGCTATACCGCGCCGGAACGTATTAACCACTGGGTTACCGCGTTCTGCTTTTTGCTCGTTGCCGTCAGCGGGTTGGGGTTCTTTTTCCCTTCATTTAACTGGCTGATGTATATCTTAGGCACACCGCAGCTTGCCCGCATTCTTCATCCATTCATCGGTGTGGCGATGTTCGCCTCTTTCATCATCATGTTCTTTCACTACTGGCGTCATAACTTGCCCAATCGCGAAGATATTGTGTGGGCAAAAAACATCCGCAAAATAGTGACGAATAAAGACGTCGGCGATATTGGGCGCTATAACCTTGGGCAGAAATTTATCTTCTGGAGCGCTATTTTGCTACTGGCATTGTTGCTTATCAGCGGCATCATTATCTGGCGCCCTTGGTTTGCCCCTGCGTTCTCCATTCCAGTTGTCCGTTTTGGGCTTATGCTGCACTCCTTTGCAGGCGTGGGATTAATTATCATTATCATGATACATATCTATGCCGCACTGTGGGTTAAGGGCTCGGTTACCGCCATGGTTGAGGGCTGGGTTACCCGCCCATGGGCTAAAAAACATCATCCACGCTGGTACCGGGAAACGCAGGAAAAAGCGCAGAAACCGACAGACTGATCCACTGGTAGCATTTTGACTTCTCAGGACGGGGGAAACCCCGCCTGTATTTAGCCACGCACTATCCATCTGATTCCCCGTATTTTGACAAAGAAGCACCCGCCTCTCTTCTATCAAATAGGCTGCTTTATTGCCCTTGATTAGCGGTTTTCCTGCGATTCTTGTTATTATGGGCGCATCATGTGCCACACTTCGGATAATGTGGAGGCGGTTATTCGGGCGATAACTCCCGGACACAATATCCTATAATCCGCCTTTCGTTATGCTAACGCCCGGAGTTAAAAGGAAAACAGAATGAGTATTCGCATCATCCCGCAAGATAAGCTGACGAAGGGCGAAAAACAGGCTGGCGATACAATTCCGCCGCTGTTATTTCCTCGCTTAAAAAATCTTTATAACCGCCGTGCAGAGCGCCTGCGCGAACTCGCGAATAATAATCCGCTGGGCGAATACCTGCGCTTTGCTGCACAAATCGCCCATGCGCAAGAAGTCGTACTTTACGATCACCCACTAGAGATAGATTTGACGGCCCGCTTACAAGAAGCAGCTGAGCAGGGTAAGCCGCCGCTTGATATCCACGTAATACCACGCGATAAGCACTGGCACCGCCTGCTACATTCGCTTATCGCAGAATTGAAACCTGAAATGAGCGGCCCCGCGCTGGCTGTGATTGAAAATCTGGAAAAAGCCTCTGACCAGGAGCTGGAAGAGATGGCTGATACGCTTTTTAACGGAGATTTCAATCAGGTTAGTAGCGACAAAGCGCCTTTCATTTGGGCCGCGCTCTCTCTGTACTGGGCGCAAATGGCCAGTAAAATTCCCGGCAAAGCTCGCGCTGAATACGGTGAGCAGCGCCAATTCTGCCCGGTGTGCGGCAGTATGCCGGTTTCAAGCATGGTGCATATAGGCACAACTAATGGCCTTCGTTATCTGCACTGTAATTTGTGTGAAACCGAATGGCACGTCGTGCGCGTGAAATGCAGCAATTGCGAACAAACGCGCGATCTTCATTACTGGTCACTAGAAAGTGAAGCCTCCGCCATTAAGGCCGAAAGCTGTGGCGACTGCGGTACGTATCTAAAAATCCTCTATCAGGAAAAGGATGCCGGTGTCGAAGCCGTCGCTGATGACCTGGCCTCACTGATGCTGGATGCCCGCATGGAGCAAGAAGGCTTTGCCCGTAGTAGCATCAACCCCTTCCTATTCCCAGGCGAAGGGGAGTAAATGTAAGCATCCACCCGCGCATGCGGGTGGAATTTACACCGACGATCGTAATACTCACATTGTCAGCCTCCTGGCCTGCCAGCGTACAAAACTCTGACACATACCGTTATCGCTAAATGCACTTAATGCACTTAATGCACTTAATGCACTTAATGCACTTAATGCACTTAATGCACTGCAATAATAACGACCATAATTTGAGTACAAAGTGATTAAAAGCGCCTTATGCCCAGTTCTTTTGGCTATCTGAGTCCGTATCACCGACAGTGAGTTAAAGCAACGCACGTGCTGGTGTCGCTTTATTTATAATAAACCGACACGATTATTTGGTTGTAGGGCGAAACCCGGTATAATGCGGCCGCCTCCATGTAGCAATGAAGGTATGGAAGATCGTCGTCTCCGGTGAGGCGGCTGGACTTCAAATCCAGTTGGGGCCGCCAGCGGTCCCGGGCAGGTTCGACTCCTGTGATCTTCCGCCAATTAGCCTCTACTGAACTCTCCCGGTGTCAACAAAACCCCTTTCAATCCCTTATATATAAAGCCTTCTTTGTATCCTGGGGTCAACCAGCTTCAACCTGCATCAAGCAGTTTTTGGGGGTGCATTCGGGGGTGTCATTTTCCTCTTAGAATATTAGCACCCCCATAATGGTAAAAATGTGATATATAACAATGGGATTTAAAGACACCTTTGTTATACAAGGGGTGCGTTGGGGGTATCAGATTAGTTACTGGCGGAAATCCCCAGGAGGATGGATTCATCAAAAGCTGGAGAATGTCATGGCGCTAACCGAAGTTAAAGTGAAAACCGCGAAGCCAAAAGAAAAGCCCTATAAGCTGGCTGATGGCGGCGGTATGTACCTGCTGATTAACGCTAATGGTTCCAAATACTGGCGAATGAAGTACCGCTTCGCCGGTAAAGAAAAGATGCTGTCTATTGGCGTCTACCCCGATGTTTCACTGGCCGATGCGCGCGAAAAGCGCAGCGAAGCTAGAAAAATTCTTGCTGCGGGAAGCGATCCGAGCGAAGTAAAGAAAGAAGAGAAAGTGGCCCAGCAAATGAGCCTGAAAAACACTTTCGAGGCGGTTGCTCGCGAGTGGCATCAGACCAAAGCCGATCGCTGGTCATTACGCTATCGTGATGAAATCATCGATACCTTTGAAAAAGATATCTTCCCCTATATCGGCAAACGTCCTATAGCTGAAATCAAACCAATGGAACTACTTGAAGCACTACGTAAAATGGAGAAACGCGGAGCGCTGGAGAAAATGCGCAAGGTTCGTCAGCGCTGTGGCGAGGTGTTCCGCTATGCAATTGTCACAGGCAGGGCCGACTACAACCCCGCTCCCGACCTTGCCAGCGCATTAGCTACGCCGAAAAAAATACATTTCCCCTTCCTTACTGCCAATGAACTTCCCCACTTCCTCAACGATCTGGCGGGCTATACCGGCAGCGTTATCACGAAAACAGCGACTCAGATCATTATGTTAACCGGTGTACGCACGCAAGAATTGCGTTTCGCACGCTGGGAGGATATCAATTTTGAAACAAAACTATGGGAGATCCCAGCGGAAGTAATGAAAATGAAGCGGCCCCATATTGTGCCGCTCTCAGAGCAGGTTATCGCACTGTTTAAACAGCTTGAGCCGATATCAAAACATCACCAGCTGGTGTTTATTGGCAGGAATGATCCTCGTAAGCCGATCAGCAAGGAAAGCATCAATCAGGTCATTGAGTTGTTGGGGTATAAAGGCAGACTGACGGGGCATGGTTTTCGCCACACGATGAGCACCATCCTGCATGAACAGGGCTTTAGCTCTGCGTGGATCGAAATGCAACTCGCGCATGTGGATAAAAACAGCATTCGTGGCACATACAACCATGCACAGTATCTGGATGGGCGGCGGGAAATGATGCAGTGGTACGCTGATTATATTGGTAAATTGGAAGGTACAAATACCGCAGCATAAAAGCTCAGCCCCTTAATGGGCTGAGTTCCAGTGTGTTTTTTCTTTTTGTAAGCCTATGTTTTTCTATCAGATGCAGATGTCAGGGTAGCATAATTCCATTGAATTTTTCCTTATCAAGGTCAAGAACAGGCTGAATAGGATCACTACCGTAAATAGATGGCAAGGTTTTGGTTATGGTTATGGTTATGGTTATGGTTATGGTGAGCGAGGCACAATGCAGATCTGGAATGCGCCTCGCAAAACACGCCGGGGATTATTTGACCGTGACCTGACCGTTCATAAGCAGGGGGAGGAGCCAGTCACGAAGTTTTATTAGAGATTGATTTTCAAGGCTACGCGTGAAAATCATTTTATTGTATTCTGAGACGATAGCGTCATATCGTTCCAGTAATTCGAGTTCAGGGCAAACGACTTGCAGCGAATGTAAATCATCTTTTGTAATAGAACCAAATGTTGTCCCTTCCGCATTGCGACGATCAAATACCTGTTTGAAATACTTCATCACGTAGAATAAAAAACCATCGGAGCGACTTTTGCTGTTTAATGCCGCGAGCCCTCGTCCAATACAACAATCGTCATTGGCAATATTCATATCACCGACAGGTGCACGAACACTAAGTAAAATATCCCCTTTTCTCGCCATTCTCACAGGTGATGTTGTGTACTTGCGGGGAGTTGGGAAAAGCCAGCCAAAGTCTGTTGAACCTTGGAAAAATAGCGTTCCAATCCCATCTTCGTTATAAGACGCCCCTGCTGGAGATTGCCCCATTGTGATATTCGCTATTTGAGACAGCGTTTGGACTGTCCATCCCGCCGGGATTTCTCGTTTCAGCGTGGCATTATACTCCATCTTACCACCGGAGGCTTTATACGGCTTTCCGTTGCCATCAGGGAAATCAAACTGTACAAACCAGTAGTCGTACAGCGTTTTCGCCATCGCTTCCAGTTCGGCGTTGATGTGACTGTTGAGGGCGATTTTCTTATCGATACTACCTAATAGATTCGCCACCTTTTTCTGATCTTCAAGAGGCGGTATGCGAATTGGAAAATTGGGAAATTCACTTATCGAAAGACGATCTACAGTAGCGCCTGTAAGTGTATTTGCCTTTATTGTCTGCTGGAATGCTGGCGACAAATATGCATATAAAACATATTCTGGTATAGCTTTTGCTTTATCGAACCTCAATAAGCCCATGCGTCGGCCAAGACAGGCCCTTACGCCAGCAGGCATGAGTGCCGCCTCACCAAGTCTGGTTTCGTAAGAGAAAAGAAGATCACTCTCTTCAGGTGTAACTCTTTTGGTCCATTTTTTAAAATCTTCCTCGCTTAAAAATGCTGACTTCGTAAGATCCAATCTCCCCTTATCCAAGCTTGAGATACTTAGGAAATATGGGCCGGAAGGAAGTTTTTTAGGTGTTGCATGTGGTCCATCAAAAACTTCAGCAATTGCTCCAATAGTAGTCATATAACTATGCGTCATACTTCAGCCCCGCCATCTGCTTCTTAATCTCCGCTTCCAGCTCGCGCGACTGGCTAAACAAACTCTCCAGATTCTCCGTAAACCCCTTCATCTTTGCGGCAAACTGTTCCGGCGTCATATCGGCGTATTCAATTTTCACATCAAAATACTGCCCGGCGCTGAACGAGTAATTTTTCGCGGCGATGTCGTCATAGCTGACCACCACCGAGAAATCCTCTTCGCTCCACTTATTGTTGAACACTTCGCAGATACGCTGCTCTTCTTCTTCGGTCAGTACCGTTTTCTGGTTTTTGCCGTCTTTGACTTTTTCACCTAAATTCGAGGCGTCGATCAGCACAACTTTCTCTTTGTTGCTGGCATCAATAAACAGGATCGACACGTTGGTGCCTGTGGTGGCGAAGATATTCGATGGCATGGAGACCACGCCCGCCAGCATTTTGTTTTTTACCAGATGCTCGCGAATACCTTTATCAATGCCGGACTGGGCGGTGATAAAGCCGGTCGGCACCACCACTGCTGCCTTGCCACCCGGCTTCAGTGAGAAAATGATGTGCTGCAGGAACAACTGGTAAATCTCCATTTTGTCCCTGGTTTTAGGTTTAATTTTCGGGATCCCGGCAAAGAAGCGTTGCTGATTTTCCTTGCTGTCCAGCGAGTCACGGAAGTCGCTGAAATCCATCTTAAACGGCGGATTAGAGACGATGTAGTCAAAGCGTTTCAGCGCACTGCCGTCCTTATGGAACGGATGCAGAATAGTGTTGCCCTGGATAACGTTGAGAATCGAATGCACCAGATTATTGAGGATCAGGTTCAGGCGCAGCAGGCTGGAGGATTTCTGCGAAATATCCTGCGCAAAGATGCTGCAACGATCTTCCCCGATGGCGTGCGCCACGTTCATCAGCAGCGTACCGGAACCGGCGGACGGGTCGTAACAGCTTACATCGCGTACCACGCCCTGCTGCGCTTTCGGCACCAGGATTTCCGCCATGATGCGTGCCACGGCGTGGGGCGTGTAGTATTCAGCGTATTTGCCACCGGAGTTGCTGTTGTAGTCTTTGATCAGGTACTCAAAGATGGTGGCATAGAAGTCGAATTTCTGCGTGAAGATACGTTCGAAGCTGAAATCGGCCAGTTTGTTGATGATGGCGCGGCAGAAGTCATCGCGCTTTGATTCATCGGCGATGTACTGGCTGAGGCGTTCAAACAGCACCACTTTAGCGCCACCGTCGGTTTTGACCGCGAAGACGTCGTTGTTGGTGGCGGCGATGTCCATCAGGGTGTCGTCAAAGGTGGTGGCGAAATTGGCCTCATTTTGACGATTGTATAAATACTGAATGAAGTGATGCGGCTTCAGACGCGCGGTGTCGGCGCTCATCTTCAGTTGCAGCTTATCCCGCTGTTCTTCACTCATCTGATTGAGTGCGACTTCCCATTTTTTGGCGTTGGCGATGCTTATATCCACCTTTTTGGCTTCAAAGGCGAATTTGTCGTTCAGGAATTTGTACAGGAATGCCTGAGTGATGATTTTGAATTCGTTACCGTCGTTGCCCAGACCGTAGTTAGCACAAATGCTTTTCAGGCTGTCGATCAGGGTTTTGGTTTTATCTCTAAATTCCAGTTCTACCACGTACGTGCTCCGGTATTAAATTCGTTCAGGTATTCCGCCACAATCAGGCGGTTGATGTCGCCAGCCGCTTTCGCACTGAGGGTGATCTTCTGCTGATTTTCAAAGTGTTCCAGCACGCATGACACGATCTGGCGTTCAAAGTAGCTTTCATTGTTCAGTATCTGGCTATTATTAAGCACTTTTCCATCCGCATCCTGCTTGACACCGAGCAGTGCTTCGAAGATTTTACGCTCCGGCTCGCTAAGGCCGCCGTGTTCGCGCAGGCGTTTGTGGGTACGCGCGTATTTCACATCGCCCCGGTATTTCTGGCGTAGCAGGTTGTTCTGACGGTTCAGCTCTTTGATGCGGTCATGAATTTTATTGAGTGTGCCAATATTCGCAACCATTTCTTGCTGGGTGACTTCGCTGAGTTTCTTTTTCTTGAACAGGCGCTCCAGTTCGTCTTTCAGACTGACGAACTGCGGGTCCTGCTGGTCGAAGTTGGCTGCCAGCGCCTCACGGGTTCGGCGCAGCGTCTCTTTGAGTTCGTCGGCCAGTATCAGCTCTTCTTCACCCACTTTATGAAATTCAAAGATCACCTCTTCCAGCGCCCGATTCAGCAGACCGGAGAGGTCAACGCCCTGTTCCAGATCCGCTTTCAGGTTGAGTAAGTCGAGTCGGCGGCTGGCTTCGCGGTAAAGGATGTTGAGTTTGTTGAAGTCCAGCGCCTGGAGAAACTCAGTGTTGCCCTGGAGGCGGATCAGGTTGTACAGGCTGCGGGCATCGGCCAGCGCGTTTTTCAGCGCCAGTGCGGTTTCCCGGTCCGGGATCTGGTTTATCTGGTCAGTGAAAATTTCCGCGTTTTCCGTATCGAAGCTGAACAGAACGTCTTTGATATGCTCAATTTCTTCACGGATCTCTTCCGCCGATTTGAACAGGCGGGAGTAGTGCTCCATTTCGTCGCCCAGTTCGGCCTGTAACTCTTCAAAGTAGGCTTTGTTGGTGGCATCAAATTCCTGACGGATGTCAGCAAAGTCCACCACGTAGCCGTAGTGGAAGTGGTTGTAGGTTCGGTTGACGCGAGTGAGCGCCTGAAGCAGGTTGTGCCTTCGGATCACGCGACCAAGATAGAGTTTTTTCAGCCGTTTGGCGTCAAAGCCGGTGAGCAGCATGTTGTAGACGAACAGCAGGTCAATCTCGCCCGCCTTGAATTGCTCCACCCACTCTTTGCGTTCCTGCTTACTGCCGATGTCGTGCAGGATCAGGGCGGCGCGTTTGATTTTCCGTGTTTCTTTGGCGTGGATCTGGTAAACGGCGGCGGGTTCTTTGGCCTGTGAGAGGGGCATTTCGTCCGCAGATTCTTCGGTGACGGCAGAGAATTCGGCGTAGTCGGCATTGAACAATTCAAACATCTGTTTTGCCTGTTCAGCGCTGTCGCAAATCACCATGCCGCCGATGGTGTCATCATTCAGCGCGCCCCGGCTTTTGGCAAAGTCGGTGACGATGTAGTTCAGCATCGGTTTGACGAAGCTGGGATGAGCGTAAATGTATTTGCGATCCACATCGCCCATTCTGACTTCCACATCTTTTAGCGCCTGTTGCAGGAGCATCCGGTAGTTGGTGGCGATCTCCTCGCGGATCAGGCGCAGCGTGTAGCCATCGGCAATGGAGGCGTTGTAGTAGTATTTGTGGATGTAATCGCCGAAGAGATCGCGGGAATTGTAATCCGTTCCCAGCAAAGGCGTACCGGTCAGGCCAATTTTGATGGCATTGGTGTCCGACTGGCTTAAGTTTGCCAGGAAACTCCCTTTGGGGTTGTAGCTGCGGTGTACTTCATCGAGGAAGTACACTCGCTGGATGTTGATATCGTAGTCTTTGGTGGTGATGACGTCCGGGTCATCGCGGAATTTCTGGATATTGACGACGGTGATTTCCGCTTTGCCGTGGTGGTTGTGCAGTGCCTGCGTCGCTTTGATGTCACGGGCGAAAGCTTCGCGAGAGTCGATAAGGTGAACGATTAATCCACGGGCGGTAAATTCGCGCTGCGCCTGCTGGAGCAGATCCAGACGATCAACAATAAAGTAGAACTTGGGGATCACCTGCTGATTCTGGAAGTAATCCGTCAGGAAGCGCACGTTGTAATAAGCCAGCGCGGTTTTTCCGCTGCCCTGGGTGTGCCAGATGATGCCTTTTTTCACGCCAGCGTTGAATTTGCGCTCGATTGCTTTGGTGGCAAAGAGCTGCGGGTAACGCATAATGTGTTTCTGAATACCGCCTGGTTCGGCGACGTACACCAGCGCATAGCGCAGGATAAATGCCAGCCGATCCCGACTCAACAGCGCGGTACACAGGCGGTTGGTCGGGCGGTTGTGATCTTTGTTGGTCTGAAATTCCGGGTTGGTGCGGATCACTTCCAGGTTGTTATCTTTCAGGACGGCGATTTCGGTTTCTTCTGACAGCGGTTTCAGTATCGCGGTCAGGTTGAAGAGTTCTTCTTCGCGGAAGTAGTTGAATACCGGGTTGCTGTAAGAACTGCTGGCGTAGAATGCCCCCTGAATCGGTTCTGGATCACTGTCGTCATACTCCATGTTGTTGGAGAAGATCATGAACTGGGTGATGTTGGCGAAACGTTTGAATTTGGGGTTCTTAAAGCGCTCGTTGATGCGGTTGCGTTCTGCGACGATGCCTTCACGGTTGTTGGGCTTTTTCACCTCAATAAAGATCAGCGGCATACCGTTGATCAGGAGCGTGATATCCGGACGGAATTCTTCATCGCCGTTTTCGCAAGTCAGTTCAGTGACGACATGGAAGCTGTTGTTGTTGAAGTTGTCGAAGTCGATCAGTTTGATGCCGGAACGGTCGCTGAGTTTTTCGAAGAAGGCGCGGCCCAGGTCGTCGTTGTCGAGAAGCAGCGTGAGGTCTTTTAACAGGCGTACGATGTCGTCAGGCACAATTCCGGGGTTAATTCTGCTAACTGCGGCAGTGAAAAGGTCAGGAAAGATGTTGGTTTCTTTGTCCCAGCGTTGTTCTTTCAAGGACAGGTAGTGGTATCCCAACCGTATCAGGTGGAGGATGACGGGGATTTTTACCCGGGTGTCTTCGGTGAATTTCATCGTATACCCTGTTTTGATTTTTATCACGTCTCAGGCCATGCAGCGCCCCATAACCCCGGACCTGCCCCTACCCGCGTAATGTGGCACGCCCCTAAGCGAGTAAATTGTTCCGGACTGAGCCCGCCACAGGCACTGTGACGTCGCCATTGATTGTAATCGCACTCGATATAATTAAATACCGTCGCCCGCATCATTTCTCGCCTGTTAAAGCGTTCACCATGGATATCATCTAATACATCACAGCGTAGTATCCTTGGAAAGGTCACGTTTTTTTGAGTAAACGTTCGCGTGCCTTTTCCACCGCTCTTTTGGTCCTGTCCGGAAACAAAGTAGCCTGTTGCTCAGCCACACTCAGATGCATATTCTTTTCCAGAAGAGTCCATTCTTCATCGCTCCAGGGACGAAAACCGACTTCGCTGCTATGGGATTTCTTCAGACCCAGTCTCCTGGCCATTATTCTGACGGATACTGTGTTTCTTCCCGGAAGACGCTCAGTTACCGCCGTACCCACCCTCGGGTAGTCTGCTTTAAGAATTTCGAGCTCGGCATCCCCCCAGAAACGACCACTTTGCACCCTCAAGGTCTCCGCCATCGAAAAGATAGCATTGACACTTCTGCCTGGAAGTAACCGTATAAGGGACCTGGCTTCGGTCCCCCGGGCATAGTGGTCACGAATAATATCCATTTCAGCCTCACTCCACGGTACATTTTTCTTTCTACGGCACCCGAGCTTATCAGCCATCAATCCCACCGCACCTGGCGTCCGTCCCAGCCGGTCTGCAATATCAGCAACTGACATGGAAGAATAGTTATTCTCCAGAAAGGTTAAATCCCCGGCGGTCCATCTGGCACGGTTATTACGGTAACGAACTGAATCACCCACAATTTTTATCACCGTTTCTATTTTGACGCATTCTGTTTGATTTCAGCATAGTGGGCTGTCAGTTGCTTCAGATGCATTTCCAGTTGAGCCCTGGCAGCAGCAGGTAAGGGGACTCCCGCAGGAGCTTGTGACAATACCCGCAGTTGCTCCTCAACCGGTATGGACTGATTAAATGACTGTATGGTAGAAAAGACCACTGATTTCAGTTCACTGACCGTCATGTATTTGCCTTTTTGCTCATCAAGCCCGTTCAGGCGGTCACTCAGTTTTTGTAACGTTGTCATCCCCTGAGACCAGCCATTGAGTTGTTCTGTCGGTAATGCGGCAGCATTAAGTTGTTGTTGCCACTGCTGTACCAGGGCCTTAGCCTGCTCCGGCCACAATACCTGAACCTGTTCGATGAGTTTTCTGCTGTATGCAATATCCCAGTCAGGCGGCAACTTATCCAGTCGGGCAAGCTGATGCTGTGTCTGTGCGATAAGGTCCTGAGGTAACGAAGTCTGCTGACGCAACATCTCCAGTTGTTCAGACGTGAGAGGTGCAGGGAACGGAGCCAGTGAAGCAGCAAGCTGATTCTGTAGAGGGTCTGGCCGGTGAAGAAAATGCCAGCTCCACACTGAGACAATGCTTATCACCAGCATGGTACACATCCCGACGACAAAGGATTTCCACTTTTTAACCGGAGCGGGCATAGCCGCCAGCACTTCCACGTTCGGCTGCTGTTCCGGTTGCGCAACGTAAACCCACTTCACTGCACTCTCTGGCTTATCTTCATCTGGTCCACCAGCAAAGTCTCTCGTGGATGCTGTCGCATCATTCATAACGGTCGCAGGCAACACGATACCAGGCTGAATGCTCGAGCCGGTACTAGTTATGCCATCGCTGTTTTCCAGCCGAACAGCACTGTTGTGCATCAGGGTACGCAACGTATCGAGCTGACTCAGATGCTTAAGCTCCAGACGCTGCAGTACCTCTCCCAGTCGGGTAAGCAGTTGCTCCGCCCGGTACAACTGGCTGAGGTCGCTGTAATTCAGCGGGAGCGAGCGCATCCGTTGCTGCAGGCGCTGACTCAGACTGCTGAGGATTTCCATCCGGGCATGGACTTGCTGAGGCCAAAGAGCCCCCCACTGATGGTTTATCAGTGCCTCAAGTATCGTCAGCCCTTCATTGAGCCCGAATAAACCGGCCAGCTGCGTACGCGCAAGCGTATACCAGGCTGCGGTTTGCAATTCCACACCGTTCTGCTCGAACAGGGAGAGGCAAAGTTTTTCTGCATAACGCCAGTTCACATCCGGGCGAGCCGGATGTGTCAGCTTACTCAGCTCATCACGCAGGGCGGCATAATCCGGCAGCAGTCGCGGGTCGCCGCCGGTTTTTAAGATTTTATGCATAGTCATCCTGTTGCTCCTGCAAATCCACGCATGCAAATTTTGTCAGCTGACGACTGATGCTGTTTTCTTTGTAGCAGGTCACCAGCAGCGAACGCGTCGCGCGGGTAAACGCTACATAAAGCGCCGGGATGGCTTCCGACTCATCCTCAGCAGCTTTATGAACAAAAGACGCATTGATGACGGCAACGTAAGGAAATTCAAGACCTTTACTGCTCTGGAAGGTCATGAGGTGTACAACATCTTCGCGATGTGAATAGGCTTTTTTATCCCCGGAGGTAAAGCTGATGGCGATGGGTATCTTATGCTGCTCCAGCAATACGATGAGCCTGTCTGCTGAATAACGTGTCGGGCACAGCACAGCTATATCTCCCCAGCGGCCTGCAACCACGTGTTGCGCCTTCAGCCATGCCACAACACGACGGGCCTCCTCCGCTTCAGACTGGCATAATTCAATATCAGGAATATCACCCTCCTCTCCGCAGGCTTCCGGCAGCACCAGAGGGAGCTCCTGATTATGATGACTTTCAAAATAGTCGCGTGAGAAGGCGTATGCGAAATTGAGAATGCGGCAGGGATTACGATAGTTAACCCGAAGAACAGACGTGCGTCCCTGGGCCTGAATACCCACACTCGCCAGCGAAAAGTTAAGTGATCTCTCACGTCGGTACAGTGACTGCGCATCATCGTACATCAGCAATAACGAACGGGATGTGTTATCAAACAGCCGGGCGATTAATGAAAGCCAGCGCTGGTCGAAATCATGCCCCTCGTCAATCAGCACGGAATCATAACCACTGTCGGTCACGGCACCGCTGTTAACCGCATCTTCCAGCGCGGTAAAACAGTTATCAAAGTACAGCCCTTCACCGCTCACATTGAGTTTGAATTTTCGGGCAGCACTCGCGCACCAGTCGTGGAAATGATACACGTGCACTTTACCCGATAGCCCTCTTTCAGCAACACATTCACGGATATATTTCGCCAGAATAATATTGAAACAAAGCACTAATACAGGACGCGCTGTCGTTTCTGAAAGATACAGACAGCGGTAGAGTAAAATAAGAGTCTTGCCGGAACCCGCCACCCCATGGATGACGCGGTGCCCTTCCCCGAGATTACGGGCCAGAACTTCCTGCTGCAGGTCCATTACCCTGCAGACCTGATTACTTTTTTTCTTTGACCGAATCGCAATCTCCGGGAACAGGTGCTGGCGTAAAATATCCCTGACAGCCGGAGTGACTTTCGGTCTGAAACGGGTGGTAAACAATCCCGAAAATTTAGAACGAAAAGCAGATAAAGAGACAGACTCAGTCATTTCATCCTGACAAATCGTCAGTGCCCGGGGAAAAATGGATTCCACTGCCCCATCGGCAGAGAGGGAGGTCAGTTGCTGGCGGGTGATATTGGTAAAAACAACACCATAAGCCCAGGCAATATTGAGCTTACCTTTGTACAGGCCGGTATTTTGCTGCAGTTTCGGCTCACAGGATAACGATTCGACGGTCGCACAGGCATATTCCCTGACCTGTACCAGCTGATTTTGTTCCTGCTTTTCTCCCTGCGCAGTCATGAGAGTCACAGTCTGCGGGTCAATATGATGAAGGGTGCTCAGCTTCCAGTCTTTGACTTCAAGAAAAATAAGGCCGTTTGCGGGATCAATAATAACAAAGTCAGGATGCCTGTATCGCCGCCCCACCGGGATGTCATACCAGACAAGGCAGTCCTCCGCGAGATGTGATTCAAGGCGCTGGGCTACACGGCGCTCACCGTTCGTCATTCTCCCTGAACATAGCGTCAGGGACGTCATTAATTTCGCCATGCAATGCTATCCACTTATGTGCAGTCCATCAGCGGAGCCCTTCAATAGCTCCGCTGTAAAAATTTCAGAATATGATGTTATGCAGCTTCGCTTTCTGCATATTCGAGACTCTGCAGGTAATGCAGCGCCACCGGGTCAGCAATATATTCAACCTGCCCGTGGTGACGCTCCACCTCATCGATAATTCTGCTGAGCTCGACCCGGAAAAATTCCTTACGCAGGTTAACCCTGTTGATACGGTAGCTTTCCAGATGGTCGTGAAGTGTCTTTTCAAGTGCGGGGGCATCATCGCAGGAAATCATGGCGTGGACGTCAAAATCAAACGGCACGGCTGCCCCGCTCAGTTCTTTCACACGCTCCATAGGCTCCAGCCGTCGGGTCATGCCAATTTTAAATACGTTTTCACCGAAGGAGCCGATATTCGAAATCACATACACATGTCCCTGCTTTGTAAGCTGGGCCATGGATTTGGCGCGCTCATACTGCTGATGCACGTCCTGGATTTCCTGCTCCAGCTCCAGACGCTGCCTTTCCAGCTCTTCCCGGTGAGCCCCCTCAGCGGCGAGCAGAGCCTCTTCAAGTAAACGCTGCTGCTCAGCAAGACGTTGCTCCTCCTCTTCCGCTTCGCGCTGCTGCTGTTCCAGCTCATCCTGACGCTGTTTTTCTTCCCGCATCTGACGCTTGAGCTCAGCCTGATATTCTTTTTCTTCCTGCGCTTTTTCCAGCAGGGCGACCTTATCCAGAAACTGCTGTTTTACGCCTTCCCAGTCGGCATTATCTTCCAGTTCCAGAAAAGTGACTTTCTCGCTGATGGCCGCGTAAGCGTCTCTCTCCTTCCTGAGCTGGTCGTACTTGCTTTGCCAGTTATTCACCGTAGTGCCAGTAAGCAGGGTTTTGACTTTGAATTTATACGCAGAGTCCACAATACGCTGCATTGCCCGGGAGGCTTTATTTCTGGCATTGTGAAAGTTATCCCACTGGCCGGAAAGCTGTTTCTTTTCCTGATACAGGCCACGAGCCACTTCAGTACTTACAGTTTCTTCAAAGGCTTTCTCTTTCTGTGCCAGGTCCGACATGGCCTGTTCGAGTTCTGCTGTTTTCTTCCGGAAGCCCCGATAAATGAAAATCCGTATTATCAACGCAACGGCTATCAGTAAACCAAAGAACAGACCGAAGACACCAGCCGGATTAGAAACATATTCAATAAATTGTTCATTAAGATTTATTAATGCGCTTACCGCGACATAAATACCCCAGACAATTACGCCAATAATGAACAGAATAATACCTGCAGCATTGTCATCTTTTTTTCTTCTTGCCATGTTTTATTTCTTTCCTTTCTTCTTTCAATCCTGACTATTTAATCTTAATAACGGGCAAAGAGCCTTTCCTGTATCCGATTAATACTGATTCCCTGAGCAAATCGGTAAATGAGTGTATCCGGGCTTGCTGGCCATATAGAGGGGAGCGCATGTGGGCTGTCGGGGTTGGGTACTGACCGGTTCGTCGTTTTCTGCAACACGTTGCGGCTCCTGCTTTTTCGCAGTTGTCACTTTTTTCGTCTTAGCTTTGCGAGTGGAAGTAGACTGTTTTACCGGATTGCTGGTTGCTGAGGAACCATACCCGGAACAGAATCGTTTCGACTGACTCAGACTTCCGTCATTACAGACAAAGTGGCCATCCGAAGTGCAGTGCGCTATACCGCCTTTTGAACCTGAGCAGGGCTGCCTTCCACGCGCAGCATCGGCTTGTACCGTAAAAAGAACTCCTGAGACCAGAAGGAAGATTAATTTTCTCATTACCATATCCGTTATTTG
This sequence comes from uncultured Enterobacteriaceae bacterium, assembly GCA_945271245.1. GTDB lineage: Bacteria > Pseudomonadota > Gammaproteobacteria > Enterobacterales > Enterobacteriaceae > Apirhabdus > Apirhabdus apintestini. The sequence goes on from CALYPF010000001.1 coordinate 28,401, forward strand.
TCTCGTTACTTTGGGGCTAAGTAATCCGAAAGCTATTAACCGTTTCGTCAGGAAAACGTGCAATGATTCAAAGCAAAAAATAATGATTCATTTTCAGCTCCCGCTATGGCAGAAGCGCTAAAATCAGGTTAAAGAAAGTGCTTTCATCAAAACGCTGCCCAGGGCAGGATAAAGTACCTGGCGGACTAAAGGTCCAGTTGCTCACCGTTCCTGACCGCATAAATAATCGCCCCAGAGGCGTCACGAGTCCTCCATTATGGAAGGTCGCCTCCACGCACCCGGTTACCCCCTGACCATAAAGGAATGCCGGCACAAATTTTACGGACCGGTCGTCGATACGCAGAACGAGGGCGGTAATATCAAAAGCTCCCCCCTCCACCAGCAGGTCCGTAACAGGTGTATTGTGCGTCTCCACATTCAGTCCGGTACCCACCAGCCACGCGTCCATCTGCTCATGAAGCTGTGCCATTCGGAGGCGAAACTCTGCAATATCGGCCTGACTCTTACTGACAGATGAAACCGGAGCAGGTTGTCGGGCCTGCAATTTATCGAGAAACTGTGATTTTACTGACATGATGCTCTCTGGCCTTACAGATAGGTTGCGGTATCAATATACTGCTGTTGCTTCAGGTGTCTCAGCATCACTCGTCCCTCGGGCATAAACTCGGTGCCGTAACGCACGAGGCCAATCCCCTTAAGCTCAGCATCAATGGCATAACGCAACTCGCCGGGGACGTTCTGCTCCAGCAGGACGACCGTAATTTTTTTCAGGCGTGGCTCATATTTGAGCAGGACAGCAGACAGGGTGCCCATCAGCTCATGGGCGGTACCCGGCATCCCCTGCAGGATTTTGGTCATATCCGGCAGACCGTAGTCCGGCAGATGCGCCAGCGTGCCGGCACGGCAGTTGAGGACGCGCTGCATGTTATCGAGCACGGACAAAATCACCTGATTTTGTTCACTGACCTGATGGAGATCGAGGCCGCCGGTAAAGTTGCCGGTCAGCATTTCATACAGTGAAGGTGTGTTGTGTCCCTGGGGCATCAGTCGTCCTTTAGAGGTTGCAGCGTAAGATGATTGTTACCGGCTTCCAGAATGCGCGGCTTATCCGGGTCAAGGTCTTCGCGCCCTATCACCAGCTTCCAGGTGTTGTTGACCATATCCGGGTGACGGAACAACCCGACCACGGCGACAAACTGCGCATCTTCTTCCATGGGCATATCAAGATTTGCATCCCCGCCAGGTTTTACCACGACATCGCGGGTGGCCAGCAGGTCAGCCTTCAGAATAGTTTCCCCGTCTTTCAGCAACTGCTGGTAGACCGTTTTGTCGAAGATTTTGCGGTCTTTCAGTTGCCAGACACGGATAACCACCGGCTCGGACAGCGAGTTACTCTCGCGTGAATCGGTGTTAAGCGCCTCACGGGCGGTGAAATCCAGGTGCAGCACCTTAATTTTTTTGTAGAACACGGCGTTAAATGCTGATTTGGTGCCATCGGTGATGCTTTGCGTCGCCCCGCAGCCTGCAAGGCTGAATGCCAGCAGCGGTAACAGCCAGCGCATGGTTTTAGTTAAACTTGTACGTAACACGTCGGTTTCCTTGTTGTAGTGTCGCGGGCTGCAGGCCGGTGTAATAGCCCAGTTCGGTCGTATAGGTCTGCGGGATATCGTCCAGGAGACCTTCGTCTTCCGCGCCCAGCACGCCATTCATACCCAGCCAGAAGGGGCCTTCGCCGAGCGGCGGTGCGGCCAGCAGGCGGGTGGCGGTGGTCAGGGTGATTTTTGCCTTGAAGCGCCAGCCCAGATACACCCGCAGCATCACGAGAAAGTCCTGATACAGCAGACCATCCGGTTTCCAGCCCTGTGATTCCTGTTCGTTATCGGTGGACAGGGCAATCAGCAGCTGACTGTTAGCATCCATCGCTTCTTCACCCAGCGGCGTGTTGCCATCCAGAAGAAAATCGTCATCGCCGTAAAAGCCCAGCGGCTGACTGACCTCCACCGGCCTCAGGCAGTACGGGCTCACCTGCACCGTCGTGTCAGGTGCCAGCAGGCTCACCAGCGCCTGCATCCCTTCCTGGGTTTTACCTGGCTGCTGCAGTACGCCCAGCAGCGACAGAAAGCGCGATACCGGGGTAGCGATGTGCTCTGCGGTGCCCGGAATGCCCAGCCCCACCAGACCCAGCAACGACTGCGAAATGCTGTCTGTGCCGCCGGGCTCAAACGTGGCCGGGTAAGAGTATTTACGCCAGATGCGGTAAAACTGTGTCAGGATGCGGTGGCTGAAGATATCCAGAAAGCCCTGAAGCGCCTCGTGCCCTTCGCGACGCTGGGTGATGTCATCCAGGTAGGCCGTTGGTAAGGGGGAATCGACACCGTACATCCCCATAAAGGTCGTACGGATGAGCGGTGGCCTGCGGTCATCATCCTCGTCATATTCGACAGCTTTCAGTTCACTGGCAGGGAAACCCATCCCCGGATGCGGCGCAAACCGCACCGGGTCATCTGCCGGATGGCTGGTCGAGCCCATCAGTGGCCTGCCCGGATTACGTTTCTCCAGCAGCTGGCATAAACGGTAAAAGTTAATGCGGTGAAGGTCAGACTCCAGCCGCGGGGTCAGCCGGGAATGCGGCGGTTGTGCTTCTCTTCCCATTCCAGGCGCTCTCCGGTCGGTTGCAGAATAATAATCAGGCGGTTAAACAGGTAGATGTCGGTGTACAGCGCGAAGAAGCGGCTCAGCATCTCGCCGAACAGACAGATATCACCGCGCCCGGCAAAGCCGTGGCTGTCCAGCGTCACCTCAATTTGCACACCGCGTACCAGGTAGCCCTGCTCAAACCGCTCGGTTTCGCTGTGCTTCACGTCAATGATGGCTTCCAGTCGGCGGCGGTTCATCTCGCTGTCGGTCCATTCGTATAGCGCCAGGGTACCGCGCAGCACATCGGCATTATCCATCATCGACAGGAATCCGCTGCCGAGGTGACTCAGCACGCGCCAGTGAAAACGATCCTGCGCCGGCGGATAACAGGGCAGTGTCGGCGCACACAGGTTACGCACGCCGATACTGGCCGAGGTGGTTTTCATCACCGTATCCAGCACCGTGCTCTGCAGTGCTCGTCGTGGCAGCTGGCCGTTGGTGCCGGTAAGCGTCAGCGACAGGCTTTCGTCTTCCGGTACGGTGTGGTTATCAAAGGCCTCACCGCCAAGGATAAGCCAGGTATTATGCAGGCCCGATGGGCCACGGCGCACGCGGGTGTGGTAGTAATATTCCGGCGCTTCATGACGCATCATTCCGCCTTTGTGGCGGAAGCTCGAAAACGGCACGTAGGTATGCTGGCTCGATGACATCACCGAATCCACCGCGTAAATCTCGGTATGGCCATCCTGCACGCGCATCGGGCGCAGCATGTATTCTGTCTGCAGGGAGTTGAGCGTCAGCGGGTCGGATTCCAGCGGGAACAGGTTAATCACCGGCACACAGTTCAGGCGCAGATGCTTTTCGGTAAAGCTGAAATCATGCTCCCAGCGCTCCGCCAGCACCACGTCGATTTCAAACCAGGGGAGCTCAGCCGGAAAGACCACGGTCTCCAGCCCACGCAGCCCTGTGAACATGAATTTTTCACGGAAGGTGAAGTACTCCAGCAGCAGCTGATAGCCGCTAAAGCTGCTGCTTCCCTTCGGCCACAGGTCATCGTCGTCGCCGAAACCCAGCGCGGTGAAATACCCGTCGAGCGGTCTTCTGTCCATGTCTCCGGGCATCCGCAACCATAGGCGGGCAGTGTTCATGGTAAAGGCCTCATGCATGGCGCAGGCCAACGGTGCATCAGCGTTGAAGTAGAACGGGAGCTGGCTGAGATCGACACGGCTCCAGTCGGCGAGATGACTGCAGTTAAAGCGCAGCGTGATGACCGAACGGCCATCTGGATCGGTCGCCAGTCGGGCACTCTCAAGCGACAATGGCTGAAGGGTAATCTCTTTGGTGGTGGTGTACCGGCAACGCGTGCCTTTCTCACCGATCGGCCGCGAGTTCACCTCAAAGCCTTTGACGATGCGCATCTGCTCTTTCATCTCACGCCAGTCAGGGGTGAATTCCACCACCGACATGGACGGAATGGTACGCAGGTAATGCGGCCACAGCAGGCTGACCAGCCCTTCGGTCAGTTCAGGCAGGTCGTCATCGAGCTTTTCGCGCAGCCGGCCCATCAGGAAGGCAAAGCCCTCGAACAGCCGCTCCACGTAAGGGTCGCGCGCCCCTGCTTTATCGAGATTGAGCATTGCCGCCTGCTCGGGGTGAGCACGCGCAAACTCTTCACCGGCTTCCAGCAGATATCGCATTTCAGCGTCATAATAACGCAGGGTTAAATCATCCATATTTATTTCTGCTCAATAATTGCTGAATGAATAGTATTATCTGAATAAAATTGTGCTGATGATGTTCCTGAGGAAAGGAACATCTTATTAATTACCACGCTGCCCACATACCGATGGTGGTAGTACATACTCAGTGGCCATCCCCGGCATCCATCCATCAGGACGGCCGGTGCATTTCACATAGCCTTTACTCTCAAGAGTCGAAGTGTACGCAAACGAAAAGATGACAGAACTGACGATAAAAACACCTACCAGACCAATAAATACTCTGCTTGTTTTTTTACATTTAATAACCGCCTGTTCCTCGCCGTACCGCATAGCCAAATACCAATATATACATGGAAATATCAGAATAATCGGAATCATTAGCAAAGCGGAAACTGTCGGTGAAAATACAATGTCACTTCCAAACCCAAATAACTCACTATATGCATCAATTGCGAACCACAAAGAGCCTATTGACGAAACACACCAAATAATAAGGTTACCAATAAATCTATGTTTAGGGCTCATAAATCAATCACCTGCGATGTTAGGTCGCCAATATACTTCTTAAGATACTGCTTTATCTCAGTCTCGATGACATGCCGCCCTTTCCTGAGCATTCCATCAATATACATACCACCCAAGTCGAGCACATCATTTGATATCTCTCTGGATTTTTCTACAAACTCTTGCTGCGCTGATTCAATGTAAGGTGCCATTAACTCCACCAAACTATCTGTAATATGATATTTTTTATCAAGTGTGTTAAGCACCCAGGCTATACCTGCGCCAAAAACAAGAACAACAGCAATATTCAGCACAACATACGCAGACATTGTATATAACCCAACGGCATAAAGTGCTGCCGAAGAAATCCCTACTTTGACAATGTCAGTAGCAAGTGTCCCAAGGAACATTGCAAGTGAGGTTTCATCATTCAATATGAAATCAATTGTATCTATTACCGATACATAGACAAAACCGAGAATCGCACCGTCGATGATGGCTTTCTGCAAACCAAACTTCCCTATCCCTGCCTCGATGATATTTGGATTCATTTCACCAAAAACTGGAGCCTTCAGTGTTTTTCTGATTGCTGCATAACCACTGATTTTTATCAGACGTGTTCCTTTGTGGTTAACAAACACTGTCGCGGTAATACCGATGCTTCCCAGTTTGTAAATCATCGCTGAAGCATTGGCTGCATCATCGATATTCGTTGCATATGTTTTGACAGTATTTACGACGGGATTTGTTGTGGCATCTTTCCATTTCTTTTTAACGAAATCCCAGCCGTCAATAATCCTCTGGCATTCCTCCAGCGTCAGCAAGAGGAAATCATGTCTGTTACGTCTCAGCATCCCTCGCACATTGTCATCCGGAACGGTGTGGGTGTTAATCAACGTAGGATATCCCGGAGCTAACATCGTATCAGCCTGCGCGCCTGCCAGAAAAGCCTGAGAAATGGCATTCGCTATCGATGTCTTTCCAGGCTCCTCAGCAGAAGCTGCTGCTCCTGCTGAACTTTTCTCGTATGTATCATCCATCATCGACGGAATAAACTTCGCCTTGCAGGGGCAGGTACTGTAGCTGTCGAGGGTTCCGGCCATTCGCCGGTCATGAATGGTATCGTTGTCGATGCCACCGGCTATCTTGAATAGCCCGGCATGCTTCCCGCAGGTCACACTGTCCTGCTCCCGGGCAACAGGTTTATCAAACAGAGTGTGATCCTCTGCGCCCGTGGTGATTTTCCCGCCGCAGGTCGTCTTGTCGCCCTGCACCAGGTAAAAGCCTTCTGCTGCCATATTTTTCCCTTTAGCTGAATTCTGTCCGGGTTATCCGCAAAGCACTGCACTGCTGGCCGGATCGAGCGCAATCAGACCGGACAGAAGCAAATCCATCTCAGGCTGAAGCCGTGATTTATCAGTTTCACTGCGTGTGGCTTTCATTCGCAGCAGTCTGAGGCGACGTGATTTCACTTCAAACAGCAGTGCAGGAGTCCACTGTGTGAGGGTGATTGACTGTGCGGCAATGTCGAGCTCACCCAGCAAATGCAACGCCAGTTCATTCTTACCTTTCTGCTCGGCCACACGGGCCATCAGCAGACGCAACAGCCATTTGTCTTTTGCGGAGTCGGCGCCCGGGCGAGTCTGCAGCCAGTGAAGTGTGGCATCCAGACCATCAGTATCCGCTTTCTCCAGCGCTTCCGGCTCAAGAGCCAGAATATCGTTATTATCTCCACTGTCGGCACTGACTGGCTCATCTCGCCAGCCGGACATATCGTCCAGCACGCTCTGGTTTATCCAGTTCAGCGTGACCTCATCGGCAAACGGCGTACCGTCATTAAAGGCCAGGGTTTCAAGCCCGGTAAGGCGGCGCAGCAGCCCTTTCAGGTCGGCGGCGATGATATCAGCCAGCACATTCTGCCCTGACTTCACCAGGGCCTGGTGGATATACCACTGCAAATCCAGCCAGAGGTGATTGGCGCCACGAGAAAAAGCGCTGTCTGCCTGCTCCATAATTTCGGACCAGCTCTGCTGCAGGTACAGGCGTTTGAGCATGGCCCGCTGGTCTGCACGAGGCGGTTCGATGCGCGTTTTTCCTTCAGCATCCGGTGCCGGAATAGCGCTCAGCGTGTCATGACGCAGGCTTTTCATCAACCGGTGGGCGGCAAGCCAGCCATCGGGTTGATCACGCAAATATCCTGTCAGTGTACGGGCCTGAGCCAGCAAATCCTGACCGGAGGTAATGCGACTCAGAACTGGCGCGTCAGGCTCCGTCATGTGCGTGGAGGTCTGTGACTGTGCCTTGTTACCGGCGTTCTGTGGCACCACAGCATCCACACCACCGGCTTTCATCAGGCGAGATTCCAGCGCGCTGTACAGAGCATTCAGCTCAGGGCGTGACGCTTCCGGTTCAGTCTCCTGACTGTCGCGAATAAGCAGCAGCGCACCGGCAGTGCGCAGCGCATCGTCGCGTACCACTTCCGGCCAGAGTGACAGGCTGTCCAGCACACGGGAGCCTGCGAGCCACTCCAGCGCCGGTTTACGGCTCCGCTCACGCTGAGGATGAAGCTGCGTTCCATAGCGCTGTAGCAATCCCGCCAGCAGTTCAAGCCCTTGGGCAAATCCGGTTTCCCCGTCCTGATGCAAACGCGCCCAGCAGTAGTAGGTGGCGATCCGGATATCTTTGGCAGTGCTGGCCAGCAGTTTTTCGGCAAGCGTGCAAATCAGCCCGGTATCGATGCCGGAAAGCTTATTGACCTCCTCCCGGATACGCTGAAAATCGTCGTCATAGCCAGGGTCTTCTCCGGTAGGACTGGTGTCACTTATCGGAGCAAGCCAGGCCTGCCAGTTTTCCGTGCGTGTTTGCGCCTGTTGCCGCAGCTGCGTGTCGTCAGCCTGACAGGCCACAACCAGATTCTGCAGTGTGCTCATTATTCGCCCCCATCCATGTCACTGTTTCCGGCGCTGGCCATCAGCGCCTGAGCCGTGGCTGCGCTGTCGACACTGAATATCTGATCCGGCAGCGTGAATCCGCGCAGATCCAGCAGCGCCAGCGGACCTTTTCCGAGTTGTGAGCGCAATACCCACTGCAGGGTTCGACCGTCCGGAGCGGTGAAGCTCATCATCCACTGGCTGCGGTCAAGCTGCTGGCGCTTACCCTGGTCCAGCCAGCGAATAAAGCCCCAGGTCCCGCTGTAATCTCCGAATAGACGCGCGCCGGCGTTGACCGTAGTCCAGGTCAGCATCGTCCCCGGCTTGTAAGTCTCTCCCGGCCAGCGGAAGCTCTGCCAGTCAGCCATCTGATTGAAGTAATGCAACGGCTGGCCATCAATGGTTAGCTGTGTTTCGACCACCTGCGGCACAGGGCGCGCCTGCAGCTCAAAGCTGATGCCCTGGCTGCCATCGGTGAACAGAATGTCTGACAGCTGGCTCAGTTGATTAATCGCCCGCAGGAAAGCCGGGTTAAAGCTCAGCCCCTGGCTGTTGACCTTATCCGGTACCCACTGGCTGCCCTCTTTGTGCAGTACTCCGCTGAGTTCTGTGGTCAGGAAGCGCTCAATACGTCCGCTGTCCTTGCGCAAAAACTCAGCCAGCATAGGCAGGGAGGCATCACTTTTACTCGCCGCAAACGGGAAACGTCCGTCAAAGGCGGTGTGCCAGTTCGCCACCACCGAACGGCTCCACTTGTCATTCAGACTCGCTGCCGACGGCTGAAGCACGGTCTCCCAGGCCTGGGTCAGTGGCTGCACAAACATCGTGCTGCCAAAACCGCTCCACTCTTCGCCAAGGCTTGCCGAAATCAGACTGCCGTATTGCTGAGTGTCGGTCAGATCCACACTTTTGCCCTGGAATACGGTCTGCGCCAAGGTCTGCATCATTTCCTGCGGATCAGAGGCGCTGGCCACCTGTTGCAGACGCAGACGCACGCGGGTAATGCGGGTCAGATACGTCTGCAGGCTCAGGGAATTGTCAGCCGACATGACATTGCTGCCTTTGTTTTTCCCCATCAGCGTCAGCAGTGGACCAAAGGTTTCATCGAGCGGCCCCTGCGGCCCTGACGCAGACTGGTCAATCGCAGGTTTGTCTTTCCCGCCTACGAGATCTTTAGCCGATTTGATGATGGAGTCCGAAAGGCCTTCGCTTTGCTGGCCGGTCTGCCCCTGCCAGGCGATGGTATTCATCAGGGCAATCAGTGGCGACTGACGGACATCACTCATCAGCGTCAGCTGGTCAGTCACATCAGCAATGTTGTTTGCCGGATTCCAGTGAAGGCTGTTGAGGAAGCTCAGCCAGCTGCCGGCAAAGTCGGTGAAGTAACGTTGCGTCAGACGTGCTTTCAGGGCTTCCGGCGACAGGTCTGAGGAAACTGCTTTCCGGCTGTCGCTCAACACCCAGTCAATTTCATCCCGGCGGGAATTCGCGGCCTTTTCGATAGCCTGCTGAATGCCCCCTTCCCACGCCTGGCGGGTAAACATGCCGGGCACCACTTCCTCGGTGGTGAACAGTCGCCGTGCATCGGTACCGCCGGTCATGTCTTCCAGAGACACATCGGCGAAGTTACGACGCACGGATTTGAGCATGTTCTCATACAGAGTGCTTTCAGCATTACGCCGTCCAATTTGCTGCAACAACACCTGACGGCTCTGGCTCACCAGCTGCGCATCCGGCGTGATTTTCCACTGCGGCTGTTTTGGCAGTTCGGAAATGTAGAAGGCCCACAAATCCGGTGACAGGCTTTGCCACAGGCCGGTTGAAATGCCCATCCGCGTCGGCTGCACGGCTTTCATGGTCTGAGCGTAATACGCGCCATCGGCTTTATCCGGACGGGCCATCATCAGCCAGGCCTTCAGCTGGTCATAGCCCGGTTTCGCCAGCTGTGCCCGCTGGTCGCTGCCGGGAGCGGAGCCAGCCAGCACGCTGAGCTTCTGCGTCAGGGCGGCATTTGCCGGGTCGCGGATCAGGCGGTTGTTCGCCACGCCGTACCAGGGCAGCATCGCGTCGAGCAGCTGCTGATTATGGTCCAGACCGAAGCGCTGATACCATGGCGCGCCTTCCTGAATACGGTGCTGCAGCCGGCCTGCGTCATTACGCAGGGTATGCAGAGCCGTCAGCTGATAATCCGATACGGAGGGATGCTCCACCAGAGCATGCGCCTGCTGTGCCATAGAGACAATCTGCAGGCGGTTGACCGCAAACGACAGCAGCGTCCCCGCCCCCCAGACACCGATAATGGCCATTAGCGTCCAGGCCAGCGTCTGTTCCCACGCCATACCGACACGGCGGCCACGCACGCGGGTACAGTCATCCACAATGCCCTGCCAGGTTACCGGCAGGCTCAGCGCATGGCGTTGTGATTCCGGGATATATTTCTCAGCGTCGGCAGGTGCAGTACCGGCTGTTTCTCCTGCGGTAGCGGCGGGTTTATTCTCCGGCAGGCTGAACATCAGGCCTCGCAGCGGAACGCGCTGCTGTGAGGCAGCCAGCCATGGCACCAGTTGCTGAGCCCAGCGGGCGATGCCGCCGTCTTTAAGGTGCTGGCCCAGGCGCAGCAGGAAGTCGTGGCTATTGTTCTCAGCGACCTGACTCACGCCCTGCGTTCGCAGGGCCGGCAGCATCAGCTCAAGCTGGCGGGTAATATCGTCGGGCTTAGCACGCAGTGGGAAACTGGCCCCGACCGGCTGCTCAGTACGTTTTGCCTGCGACCAGGTGCTGTCGCACAGCTGCCACAGCCAGACCGGGGCGGAATAACGGAGCAGTTCGCTGATTTTTTCCAGTCCGCGTAAATCGTTGTCGCTGATTTGTGGGGTCAGATTAAGCGACTGCGGCATGACGCGGACAATACCGTCCAGTGGACGCCCGCGACGCAGTTTACGCAGCGCGGCGTATTTTTCCTTATCGGGCTCAGCAGTCAGACTGCCGCCGTAAATCAGAACGGTACGGTTACCTTCAAGCCACTGGTTTTCCTGCAGGCCAGGTACCAGTAGTTCGATTGCCGCCTCATCGCCAGTGATTAACAGCAGACGGGTTTTACGACGCCAGTAAAGGCCAATACGGGAGCGGAGATGTCCCCGGATCTTGTTACACATGACCACCGCAGGGTGAACAGGCGCTTTATCATTTTCCCGCTTCTTTTTCTCATCGTCACCGTTGGTGTTGTCGACAAGCGCATTAAACTCCTGTTTGCCGGCATTGCGTACCGCCGCCAGAAGCACTACGGATACGATAAGGGCGCAGCCTGAAATACATCCGCCGGCAATAAGCCAGTAAATTTGTTGCTGACTTCCGTCTTCAATCCCGGCTATATCCGGATGCTTCCAGACCATGAAAGTCATAACGGCTAACAGCAAAAAGAAAATCAATGCGACAGCAAGATAGCGGCCTTCCGTAGTCTTCGGTGCTAAAGGTAGCTTCACGGATCCATCTCCTGTCGGGAAGCAATCGGGGTAATGAGCGTGCTCCACAGCACATTCTGTGTGGTATCACCGCAGATAATCATCTGTGGTAACTGAGTTTGTCGGGCGATTTCGGTGGCAGCAGCGATAGCCAGCCAGGGGGCCGCGGCACCAGCATGTCCCATAGATGTATCGAGCGAAATGACGGCTTCGTCCTCTACAGACTGCGCAGGGTGCGCATTCTGGCACGCAATAACTTCTGCACGCTGCTCACCCGTCAGCCCGGCAAGCCATAGATTTTTGACGATATTTTCTTTGAGCGGGACGTTATAGGCGGCCATGTTCATCCCCTCCCTCAGCTCACCGGTTGGAGCAGCATCTGGCCGGTGCAACAGCGCGAGAGGTTGAAGTGCTTCCTGGGTCAGGCGGTTGCCAAGAAGAAGAGCAACGGCTACTTCAGCAGTATTGTTTGAAACAACCGGATCAATCTGGAGGCCAACAATCAATAACATCGCATCATCTTTAATGCGGTGATCCAGCCAGTGGTTGACTACCCCTGGCCCATTGCTGTCTGTGTACTCAAGCGCACAGGTTATGCCACTCTCCTGCCAGGCTTCCTGCCAGATATTGCTGACAGCAGGGAGTGGCAGAGATGACGAGACATCGAGGATGACAACAAGCGAAGCGTTCTCAGGAAACTGGTGAACTGGAAGATCGGCAATAAGCTCAGAGAACAAACGTGAGATAACCAATCCAGGAGTATCTTCTGGTTCTGCCGTAATACGGCTCAGCCTCCTGCTTTTTTCGCCTTTCCAGTCCGACTGCGAAATGATAATGCTGTGATTATTGAGCATATCATCAGCGACAGAACGCTGTTCGTCTTCCTGATGGGCTGTAATAAATGTCGTATTCAACACCTGAAGCGCACGACGAGCCCTACGGGTCTCACTCAGGATCCATTGCTCCCGGCGCCGGTCAAAACCATTCGCTTTACTGTCTTGTAATGACCACGCCCACATTCGAATAATGAAACTAACAGTCCATATAACGACGGGTGTGCCTATGGCAATTAACCAAAAGTGCCGGGTATCAATGTAGCGTCCGAATATGCGCATGAGGATCACGCTAATGACCAACATTGCTGCCAGGACGGCAAACCAGCGCGATACTTTTGGATGATCTGGACGTGGATAACAATCAGGAAGATGTTTAAGGGAATACAACATTAATTATCTCGATATGAAAATACCACAAACGAATTTTTTGATTATGAGTAGTGCTCATCGCAATAAAAATCAGTCAATAATGAGTTGCCAAAGCGTCTACTCAGCAGAAACCTTGGACAAAACACTTTTAGGGAAGTGGTTCAGGCATTCAGGGCTTACAGTTACATTAAAATGGCTAACGTGACCTATATCACTAATATACATAGCACTTACATCAGGCGATCCATCTTTAGCAATATCACGATAAAACACCCCTCCAACCCCGCGATTAGATTTACTTAAATATATAACTTCGTCAGTTGGGTTGCCATTTTCCATACTATATATGGTCAAGGAATCTAATTTTAAAAGGGCGCCATTTAAAATGTATGCATGCCCATCGATAGCTAACCTGTCGTCACCCCAAGAATAATTTGCTTCACTGGCACTTGTTACAAGAAGGTAAGAATTATCTTCACTCGTTTTAGCACTCATGCTTTGATAAACATCAGAAATAGCATCAGTGGGAATCATAGCACACATTGATACAGATTCTTTGTCAGCGTTATCATCAGCAAGGCAATAAGTTGCCGACAAAATAATCAATAGACCACACAAAATCGAGTTTGATATCGACCTGCTAAATGTGAAAGAATAATTGATTATCCATTTCATGATTCACCCCTTCCAATTAACAGTAATCACCGACACTCAGCCATCTATACTAATATTTAATTTCTTCAAGCGTTTTGAGTCGAATATAGCATGATTTGTGGGTATTGCCGTCATAAATAACATTAACCAAAGTATCCCTCTCAACTCTGATATTGACAAACTCATCCCCGCATGATGGCTTTATCTCTTTGAATTGTTTATCACCAGGGAAAAAGACAAATAACCTATATATTTTATAAATGCCCATCCCCTCATCCATGTGCCAAATACTAAAATCCCTATAACCATCATGGTTGTAATCTTCAAATGATATGTGGTTTTTTTTCTCAGATGAAACATCAATTCTTTCTATATTAACCTGTTTGTCTGCATCTAAAACGGATACTAACAACGAATCATTATCAACCAGCAAAATCTCTGCAGAAAGCTTTTTTCCATTATTAACATCTAAAATGCAATTATCACATCCAATTGCAATCTTTGTAAAAATGCACAGGAACAAAAAAATATATTTCATGATAGTATCATTAGGGATCTTGAGTAATTCTCCAGCAGGGCTTAGATGGGCTGTGGCTTAAGGATATCTATTAAATTCCCACGAGCTATTTTTCTTGCACGTTTCAAAGTTATTATCATCCGTAGGATCAAATTCTGACTCAACTGGTTTCAAACTTCCATTTGCAAGATTTAAAAACAACCCCTGATTGGTTCCGATATAAGCGAGATCCTTTCCTTTTATAAAATCAATGCTAAAAACACCTTCACTCACACTCTTTTCAATTTTTTTTATATCTGTGCTCCAAATCTACAAGAATCACATTTGTATCCTGAGGATTGCCCTCATTAATTATTTTCGGCTTACCCCAGAGAATTATTTTATCACCGCTACATTTAACACTATAGCCATTGATAACAGTATCAAACTTAAGAGTCTTTGTATGATTGTTAATGTCAACGGTTATTGAGTCAGTACCACTTAATGTAACTCCTGAAGCATATGCATTAAATGAAATAAAAAAACCGGCAATTGTTGAAATAATCAAATTCATTTATTAACCCATCAAATAACTGTAGCAATAATACCCCCCCTAATTGACCTTTGATTTGTTACTGCCATTCAACATTTTTTCATTTGCTTTATTATCCAAACCTATTTCCATACTTTCAAAAGTCTTTAATATGTAAGGGATTTGACTACTATCTGAGGCAAGGCCACCTGAACCGCAAAGTGCACTATAAGTAGAATCTTGAACTAAGCAAAAACTAACCAGCTCTTTTGCATTCTTATAGGTTTCTTTATCATCTTTTGTAATATTCTCATCAAATACAACATATCCCTCAGCATTTTTTGCTTTGATATTATATAACTTCAGCGACTTGTAAGGTCCATCTTGATCTGAAGGAATAATTTCAGATTTTTTATTGTTTGCTTTGACCCATAAAGATTTGCTTCTCGAATAAATAATTTTTTCATTCATACTTCTGTCATACCCATTACTGTACACAGTATCGGACGATAAACAGACCCAGGTATTGACAGGGAATGTGTTAGTGGGGTTATTTACCTCAGCACTTACTTTATTTTTAGGTGATGCTCTATACTCTTTAAATTTTATAATACTGCAACCGCTAGACTCTGCAGTATTGTAAGGAATAGATGAATTATCATTAATTTCCCTTGCTGTAAAGTTATCACCATTAAAATCAGCGGGCATATTTATTTCAGGATTGATATCTGCAAAGGTGAACTTACAAATTGAAAATATGAACAAAGCAAAATATTTTGTTTTCATCTCTTATCTCCTTAACACAATGCCTTCAGGCTTATCTAAAGTGAACGCATTGTTTTCATCTGGGAATTTAATTTCAGTCAACACAGCCAAGGCACAAGTATATGCGCAGCAACGCTCTATAAATCCATTTATCCCTTGATAATTTCGTCTACTGATAGCTCCTGGCAAATTCACAGTTGCACTCGCCCGCCAGAATGCTGGGCTACGGTAATAGATCTTAATACCATGCCCTGCTGTCACTGCCTGTCTCTGTAGTTCATGAACTTCATCGGCATATTTTGCCATGCCGGTTAATGACCAATAAAACCCTGCGCTATCGGAGGGGTCGAAAAGTCCAACATCGACATCTTCACGCCAAGACACCACTTCTTGCTCAAGTCCAGGATGTTGTCCGTCATATAGAATCCTGTTATCTAATCTTTTTTCCCGTTCCCTGAGAGCACGGTCACCTTGGACCCTTCTGTAGTCACTGACCAATTCGTCTCGTACATCATTATTAAATGACCTACCACGATATGTAAAATATTTATAGAAATTATCAGGGTTAGTTAACTGCAGGAATCCCCTGCCGTACCACGGGAAATACCAAATATTATAATGGTATCTATGTCCATGTTCGTCTGTAGCGGAATATCGATAATCTTCTCTAGTCACATTCAGCCATTTGGTTTCCTGTACCGAATTCCCTAAAAAACTCACCAATCTGGAAGGTGTGTTAATGCAATACTTCCTAAACATCTTATTCAGCATTGGATAATGTTTTGAGAAGACAGATGTATCATTTTCATGAAACGTGACTGGTTCCCAACTATAGCGAGAACCCGAGGGCCTTATTATATTACGAGGTACAACTTGTTTAAATTCTTCTCGACTGAGCCAATTACACTTACGAAAGTGAGAAATAAATACTCTTGGTTCTATATGCCACAATTTTCCGCTACCGAGAGATCCTGAATCAAAACACAGCGCTTCTGCGTGTTGCTTAAATTTTCCATAGTCTTCCTCACTCATCAGCGTTCGTTCATTTGACTCCTGCGTCCCGGGAATCTGCCATATGGCCGTTTTTTCCGGCGTGCACTGCTCCCAGGGCAGACCAGTCATCAACCATTTATACCTGGCATCTATTGTGCTTTTTTCCCACTCGAATGGTAAACAGCAGATAAGCCTGTTGCTTTGAGTTTCGTAACTGCCTTCTTCCTGCAATTTTCTGATGATCGCCGAATTACACTGGCTGTGAGTATCGTTGTCATCATCAACAAGCAACCATCCCGCCCAGTGAGGAAAGTCAGCGTCACTAAACTTTTTAATACTAGGATCGGCTAGATTGACTACCCCCTTTCCCCCCGGGTAATTGACCGTCATCCATAATGGCGCATCTGCAGGTACCAGTGTTTCATGGTCTGTATTGATCACCCGCCCAAAGCGAAGTAATTCGAACCCGGCACTCGGGCTTTCTTTATAATTCTTCAGTGCGGTTTTATACAGATTATACTCGTAGTCTTCACCGTCTGCGTTAACCAGTGGTTCGCCCAGCAGATCATACTTCCCGTCAATTTGCGTATTTTTTTGCCGGGTCACCATCGTACAGTTGCCTTGTGCCAGAGTCATGCTGGCATACAGAGGCGCATTGCTGGTATAGCGTTCAGAAATACCTGTTGTGGAGGTACTGTTGTTCGTTGGCGCTTTATCGTAAAACTTTGTTCCTGCTGGCAGATAAAAATGGATATCGCCGTAAACCGCATCAGTGCGGCCATTCTTCGAAATATCCAGTTCCTTCGTTTTTCGTCCCGTCAGTTTATTGATGTTGTCATCATCGCAGAAGACCTGGAAGTGAAATTCATTCTGGCCGTCAGTCATTCCGCAAGAGCCAAGTGGGTCTTTGCGGTAAATTCTGGCGTCAGCTTTTATCTCTGCTTCCAGAAATTTCAGATGCATATAAAGAGAGTAAAAAACGACCTTACCGTCCTCTCCGGAACCTATTTCTGTCTCATGTTTCAATAAAACATAACCATCATCCGTACCCCTTACAGGGGCATACTTTAGTGGGAACTGGTCTCTTTTTTCTGGCGGAGACGGCTTGCGGAACGACACCACGGTCCCGTCAGCGATTGCCCTCACTTTCTCCGGTGTTATGCCTGCATCCGTATGTGATATATGGATGCCCCCATGCCAAGACTCTGATGCATTGAGAGGATATCCCCGGCGAGCATTGACAGGCATCATCGCTTCAACCCAGTCTGCGTCAGACTGGGTGGCATCTTTATCTCTCAGAAACGGAGGACTGATGATCATGTTGTGACTCCTTGTCAGGAAAAGCTGAAGTTACTGGAAGGTTCGGTCGTTTCAGGTGCCACATTCGGGAAGTCTTTTGGCTCACTGGCCTTATCTTTTCGCCCGTAATGCCCGGCTCTGGTCCGGTACTCTCCCTGAGTGGCAGACTCAATACCATTGGCATCAAGGGTGATATAACTCCCCCCGCCATTTACCGTCAGCTTCTTCTTCGCGATGATTTTGATTTCATCCTCCGTGCTGACAATGCTGATTTCCTTACGAGCAAGCAGCGCCATCAGGTCATTCTGCGCCTGTATTTTCACCGGCCCCTGGTTCGCGATAAGCTTGATCCCCAGCTTACGAACAAACACGCTCAGGGCATTACCTACCCCGACGAACAGATTTTTCACCACGCTGACGTCGGCATTTTTACCGGCAGTGGCTATCAGGTTCTGCCCGGCTGATACCTGCAGATGTTGTCCGCTGGTCAGCGCCATTCCATCCGGTGCACTGAGCAGCAGCACTGATTTTTTGAGGTCTGTCAGTTGCTGTTCCAGCAGGCTGATTTGCGCCTGGAGATCGGCCGGGTTCGCGGTCGCCTTCTGCGCATCATCGGAGATAGACGTCATCTGCTCCCGGGCATCGCCCAGATTGCTGACCGCTGGCTGCATCTCCAGCACCTGGCCCTGTGCTTTCGTCTGGCCATCAGCGCTGATGAACATCCCTTTCTGTGCCCGGATGGCTCCCCAGCTGTCGGTTCTGAGCTCAAAACCCTCACCGCGCTTCTGCTTCTCTGCATCCACTAAATGTCCGAGATTCAGCTGACTCTTGCCGCCGTACTCGGTGGAGACTTTGATATGCTCCTGGTCGCGGCTGTCATCAAGGCGGATTTTGTTGTTCGCCGGGGTGCGCAGGACGTTACGTTTGTAGTTTCGGATAGTGACATGGTCACCGTGGGCTGAATCGTGCAGCACGCCCGAGATGTACGGTCTGTCCGGATTACCGTCCTCAAAACCAATCGCCACTTCGGTGCCTGCCAGCAGCGGCAGGTGCAGACCGTAGGTGTCGCCGGCATACGGGCGGGACTGGCGCACCCACAGGCTCTCAAACCCGGCTTCCCAGTTATCACGGTCAAACAGCATGTTGACGCGATAGCGGCCGTCTTTATCGATGTGGCCGTAGGTGTCGTTCTCGGTGGTGCTCGTGACGCGTGCCGGCAATGTACCGGCCATCACCGGGCGTGAGCCAGGCTCAGGACGGAAACTAAAATCAGTGCTGTCCGGGATGCCGTCGAAGTTGACGCCAAAGTCTTCATCACGGCGCGCATGGCTGTGCATCGCCGTGACGACCACGCCCTGAGCGAACACATCAGCCACTTCGTACCCGCCGGTGACTTTCAGTACCTGACCCGGAGAAAGGGTCGGGCAGCTGGTGATGGCGCGGGTCTGCGTCTGGCCATTCAGATAACGCTCATGACGAATGCGGGCAAAAAAGGCCCCGGACTCCGGGGCCGGATTGCGGTCATGGGGATTCCCCGCCGTCAGGTAGTTATCTCCCCAGTGGTAAGCCTCCCCACAGGTGGTGGCATCCCCGCGGGTCGCATCGACCTGCGTGTTCATGTCCTCAGTGGCCTGGCGATAGTTGTAATCACGGGTGCTGACCTGCTTTTGCACCACGCTGTGATGGCTCTCCATGCCCCAGACCGAGTCTACCCCTTCCGAATGTTGTCCTGATGGCGGAACAGATGGCAGCGTCAGGCCCTTTTCATAACCCTGCTGACCGTCATAAAACTCCACGACGTCGATGTTCAGGCGCGTATCTGTGGTAAAGCGGAACCAGATACCCACCTCACCCAGCAGGCGGGTAATAAAGTACAGGTCATTCTCGCCGTACTGCATCACCTGTTCACGACGCGGGTACTCTTTTGAGAGTGAGAACAGAAAATCCTGACCGCGCATGTTGTGACGCTCGCGCAGAATTTTTTCCACGATTTGCGGAACGGACATATCCTGATAAATGGCGTTCTGGTGCGAACGATCGAGCAGCGCCAGGCGTGGCTGCAGCGTCAGGGCATAATGGGTTTCATCTTTTGAGGTGTTGAGACGTTCAAAGCCGCTCACCACGCCCTGAAGAGTTCGCACGGCCTGCTGCATTTTGATGCCGTAACCCTGGTCCACCGGGGCCTGCAGCGTCAGGGAGGCTGCTTTCATCAGCATCATTTCTTTGCTGATGGCATGGTCAGCGCAGGTGAATTCAATACGGTAACTGAACGGCGTGCTCAGGGCTTCATCGCCTTCAAACGCCAGTACATCGAGCTCTGCGTCACATCCCTTCACCGACAACTGGTGATGGTTGTGGCTGAATCTGATCGGGGGATTACTGCTCATGCGTGCACTCCTTGTGTACGGTCAAACTCCAGCCCGATACCCTCTTCCTCACTCCAGCTAAGGCATAGCGACTGTGGTTTCTGTTTCGCAGCCATGTGGGTCAGCAACTGCTGACTCAGCACCGGCAAAATTTGTTGATTAAGCAGGCTGTCGACGTTGCGTGCGCCGGTGTCCGGCAGCAGGCAGGCGGCAGTGAGTGCGTCATACAGGCTCTCATCAATCTGCGTGGTCAGGCCGTAGTGACGATGTAAGCGCTTGCTGACCTGTGACAGCTTCATTTCCACGATGGTACGCATGGCCGCTTCGGCCAGAGGGCGGTAAATCACGGTCTGGAAACGGGCCAGCAGTGCCGGCTGGAAGTGGTCGCGCAGGATTGGGCGCAACAGCCCCTGCAGGTCGCCTTCGGTGGCGTCTGGCTGTTCGTCGAGCAGCTGCATCAGGTGGTCGCTGCCGAGGTTCGAGGTCATCAGGATAACGGTGTTACGGAAGTCGATTTCACGCCCTTCACCGTCCCGCATAAAGCCGCGGTCGAAGACCTGATAAAACAGATTCATGACGTCGCGGTGCGCTTTTTCGACTTCATCCAGCAGCACCACGCTGTACGGACGCTTGCGCACGGCTTCGGTGAGAATACCGCCCTGACCATAACCGACATAGCCCGGCGGCGAGCCTTTCAGCTGGGAGACCGTGTGCGGCTCCTGGTACTCGGACAGGTTGATGGTGATGAGTGACTTCTCACCGCCGTACAGCACGTCCGCCAGCGCCAGTGCGGTTTCGGTTTTGCCCACACCGCTCGGACCGACCAGCAGGAACACGCCCTGCGGGCCGTTTTCGGACGTCAGGCCTGTTTTGGCGGCACGCAGACGCTGGGCGATAGCCTCAAGGGAAACATCCTGACCGACGACACGCTGGCCGATTTCATTTTCAAGCGTCAGCAGCTCAGTCTGCTCGTCTTTCATCAGGGAAGAGAGCGGTACGCCGGTCCAGTCGGCAATCACGTTGGCGACCGTGCGGGTGTCCACATCCACCTGAACCAGCACGTCGCCCTGTTGTGCCTGTTCGAGCTGCTTCTGCAGGTCGGTAATCTCAGCCTGCTGGCTGATGTCCTGGCGGCTGGCCATCAGCTGCTGTGCCAGCGCCTTTTCAGTGCTGAAACGCGCTTCCTGCTCCCCGATACGTGCTTCCAGTTCATCCCGCTGCTGTTCGATGACTCCCAGGCGGTCACCGTGACGGTTGCTGCCGGCGGCGATATCTTCCAGCAGCGCCTGCTCTTCCAGTTCCAGTGCGGTCAGCTGTGCTTTCAGGCGCACAATCTGTTCCGGCACGGTATCAAGGCTCATGCGCACACGTGCCGCGGCGGTATCCAGCAGGTCGACGGCCTTGTCCGGCAGCTGGCGTCCGGTCAGGTAGCGACGGGACAGCGTGACGGCAGCACGTACCGCATCATCGGTGATATGTACGTTGTGGTGTTCGGCATAGCGGGATTTGAGGCCACGCAGCATCAGACACGCGGTGTCGTCGTCCGGCTCGTCGACCAACACCCGCTGGAAGCGACGTTCCAGCGCGGCATCACGCTCGAAGTACTGTTTGTACTCGCTCCAGGTGGTCGCGGCGATGGTGCGCAGTTCGCCGCGCGCCAGTGCCGGCTTCAGCAGGTTGGCCGCATCCGCGCCACCTGCCTGGTTACCTGCACCGATAATGGTGTGGGCTTCGTCGATAAACAGCAAAATCGGTACCGGTGACTGCTGCACGGCATCGATAACGTTTTTCAGGCGCTGTTCGAACTCGCCTTTCACACCTGCGCCCGCCTGCAACAGGCCGAGGTCAAGGGTGCGCAGAACAACCGGCTTGAGAGATTCCGGCACGTTGCCCTCTGCTATACGCAGCGCCAGGCCTTCAACCAGTGCAGTTTTGCCGACACCCGGTTCGCCGACCAGGATCGGGTTATTTTTACGGCGGCGCGAGAGAATATCGACCATCTGGCGAATTTCCGTATCCCGGCCGAATACCGGGTCAATTTTTCCCTCTTTCGCTTTGGCGGTGACATCGAGGGTGAATTTATCCAGCGCGTTCTGCAGCGCCGGGTTCAGCTTGCCTTCTTTAAGTTCAGCACCCGCAGGGCGGCCAACAAACTCCACTTCACCGCCGTGATTCTGCGCCAGTTCTTCTTCCTGCTGAACGTCCGGACGCTCGTCTGACTGCGCGTCCAGCAGCGGGCGCAGGCGCTCCAGCTGGCTCTGACCCAGGGTCAGCAGCGGCCACAGACCATCACAACGAGCCAGTTTAGGTTTATCGACCAGTGCCATCAGCAGATGAACACTGCGAATGTGCTCTTCACCGTTGAGTGAAGCCAGCATCCAGGCTTCCTGCATCAGGGTCTGGATGCTGTCTGAAAGCTGCGGGCGGCTGCGAACAGAACGGGGGAGTGTATCCAGCCAGCCGAGCAAATCCTGCCACAGCGCATCCATGTCCCACTCGTAGCGGCGTGCCAGTACCGTCAGGTCACCTTCCCCCTGTTCGAGCAGCTTCAGCAGCCAGTGCTCCGGCAAAATTTCCGCATGGGCACGGGCCTGGCAGAGCGAAGCCGCCCCTTCCATCGCACGGGCACAGTAAGGATTCAGACGTCGCAACAGGATAGCTGGATTTTCCATGAGGTTCTCTCTTTGTCGGTTCCTGGACACGCTACCGCCCATCGCTGTTTCCCGTGAAGGGGACCAAAGCGCATATGGTCAGGCTGGCAGTTTGTGGGTTTCTTTGCTGAAAGCCCGTTACTTACAGGCACTCAGCAAAAAACTGCGGACAGGGCCCTGTCCGCATGCGACTTACGCGGTGGCGCGTTCGTTCCAGGAATCGGAATGAATGATGTTGCCGTCTTTGTAGGTCCAGGTGATTTTTTCGTAACGCAGTTCAATGCGCTCAAGGTGGTTGTGCTTCTCTTTAGATGGATCCTTGATGTCATACATTTCAGGATTCACTTTCACCACTTTCACGTTTTCCAGTTTGGTGTTGAAGTACTCCACTTCCTGGCCTGCGTCGTTGATTTTGTACCACTTGAATTCCGCAGACTTGAGGGTCTGACCGGTGGTCACAGCCTTGTACAGGTACGGGCTGGACGAGTCGATTTCCTTGGTGAACAGGAACGGCGTGTGGATACGGGTACCGGTCAGCTTGCCGGTGTTGTTGTCGGTCGGGATGTACAGGTTATGCTCCTGCGCAACAACCTCGATGCTGCCTTCACGATCCTGAACGTCAACAGAACCCTTGATGTCCGCGCCGCCGTCGTCTTTCAGCCAAAGATAAACAGGAATTGCCATGGAATTACTCTCCATTGTGTTGTGATGCGCCATCATCCTGCGATGACGCCTGGGTGTGGCCCGGTATCTGACAGGCATTGGCCTGCGGTACCAGACTGATTTCGACACGGCGGTTGAGCGCGCGCCCATCCGGGGTGTCATTGGTTGCGATCGGGCGGCTCTCGCCATAGCCCTGCACCGCAAAACAGCTTTCCGGTACATCACCGGTATCACGCATCCAGTTGCGCACTGCGTCGGCACGCCTGAGTGAAAGCGTCTGGTTAAGTTTTGGATTGCCGGTGTTATCGGTATGCCCGGCGACCACAATCAGCCAGCCCGGCTTCGCTTTGATACCGACCAGGGAGTTGACCAGCATTTTGGTGGAGCCAGCCTTCAGCACGGATTTGCCGGAGTCGAACAGCGACATGCTGTCGAGGCGGACAATTTTCGGTACCGGTTCAGGTTTCGGCTGTGGTTCAGGTGGTGGCGGTGGAGGCACATACGAACGGATCGCATCCAGCACAGGTATTCGCAGACGCTCCCCCTGATACAGACCAAGGCCCATACGCGCCGGTATGCCATTGCGCGCCTGGTCATCCAGCTCTGCCGCATCGTCACGCAGGACAGCAACGGCATCGGCTTTGGGTCCGAAATCATGCATCAGGATACGGTCATAGCGGGCAATATCGAAGCTCACACGCTGCAGCAGCTGGTGATTGTTCCAGCCACTGCTGAGCAGCGCAGCAATGGCCGCCAGCGTGAAAATCCCGAGCGCACAACGAAAGGTTCGCCCACGTGGCGTCAGGCCTCGCCCTTCGGGCAGCAGCGGCAGGATAAAATCCGGGAAGGGGGAGATAACCGTACTGTCCGTTCCAACCGGCTGCCAGCCCGCCACCTGCTGCATCGCAGTGTGACGGGAAAGCCACGCCGTCCAGGCCGATGTGGCCAGACTTCCGGCAAGGATCGGCCCCATCCCCCACAGAACCGCTGTAGGTGCAATGACAGGAACGTCGGGGTTCTCATCCATAAAGACTGCCTGGACGTGCTGATGGAACCAGCTCATCAGGCTGTTCATCAGCACCTGTTGCTGCATCGCAGGCGACCCACCGGTGGTAACCCATGCAGCGATTGAACCCGGCGCTGAAGATTCACGCCAGACCCTCACCCCTTCCCCCGGGATAGCCGCCTGCCAGAGCAGATCGTTCGTCATCGCGCTGCCAACCTGGCCATTCAGAACCAGCGGCACGGAATGCCCGGTTTCTTTACGCAACTGGCTGATTTGCCATCGCAGGGCCAGCAGACGGCTGGTAAGCGCTTCGCTGTCGGCGTGTTTCTGCGGACAGACGCTGACCATCACCGACAGCTGGCGACCCCAGTCAGGTCGCAACCACAGTACCTGGCGGGCGGCCTGCTCCAGATCCTGATGATCCTCCACACGGATCCAGCAACCCTGCGTGACAGTAAGCACCGGTGACTGCTGTGGCCAGGCCAGCGGCAGATCGCCACAGACCAGCACCACGGGCTGACGGTAAGTGGCTTCCGGGAGGTCATCCAGACGCAGGGTGACGTCATGCTCCGCACGACGACTGGCGACATACAAGAACGCCAGGATAAGCCCCAGCATCGCCAACAGAACAAGCACAGAAACCAGTCGGGATACCGGCAGGAAGCCCAGGCAGACCACTGCACTCAGCAGGGCGGCCCACAGCGCAAGCCCGCGCTGTTGTGCAGGACTCATTTCACAGCTCCCGGCAGCAAGGTCAGCAGTGTCTGATCCAGCCAGTGGCTCAGTCCCCACCACAGCGCAGCAACCACCACCACACTCAGGCCAATTCGCACGGGCCATGACGCCAGCCAGCCGCCCATTCCACGCCCGCTACGACTTTCCGCCAGGACAGGATGGGTTTGTGGATAACTGAACGGCGTGACATGTTCACAGAGCGCGTTGACGAGTTTCTGGCGCTCCGGATCGTTCAGCGAGCGGAAACTGCCGAGGAACCCCAGCATCATGACCCGCTGGAAGCAGGTCACGACAGCATGATCAGGCGCCGGTTCACGCAGCACATCGCGCATCCGATCGCACAGCGTATCACCGGCATCCATGGTGCCGAGGAAGTGTCCCTGCAAGGGAATGTCATACCACTGCACGCAGGCATCATCCTCCACACCGCGACCTTTGACGGCTTCATCAAGCAGCGCACACTGTGCTGTGAGAATATGCTGACAGCTGGCTTCATCCAGTTCGCTCGCTTTGAGCTCACGCTGCACACGCTCAACATCAGCAATGCAGCGCTCCCACAACGTGCGCCCTTCTCCATCCTGGAACGTCGGACCGTGACGCAGGCTGATTACCTGCAGCCAGGTGTCCTGCAGCAGGGCATCAATATCAATGGACGCGGCCGGGCCGCGTTTGCGCTCACTCATGTTCTCAGCACCGCAAAGAGTTCAAGTTCAGGCTCGCCGAGCATGCCCGGAACGTAAAACATACAGGTCCCCCCCTGGAGCATTTCGGTGGCCAGAGGATGAGAGACATCGAGGCTGAAATACTGATTTTCCAGACGCAGTGGAATGGCGGCCGGCACATGACGCAGTGGCGTCAGCGGCACACCCACCCGTGAAGAATTGACGATACTCCTGACATGATCCGGACTGCCGACCTTGCACTGGCGCGGGAACTGTTCCTGCAGCTGTGCCACCGGCATCGGTGATCGTACGGAGAGGTAGTAATCCGCCCCTTCCCGAAGACGTGGGTCATGCAGACGCGCCTGCCAGAAGTGAAGCCGGGCATCATGGTCAAGGTCAATCGCCACCACCCGCGACGGCAGGCTGGCTTCCAGCAGGTCGCCCAGCAGGTCAAAGAGTGGCGGGAAGACGCTGTTCAGCTGCTCATGCTGCCAGACCGGTATGGCACTCACCTGGTGTTCCAGCGAGAAGGTCAGCAGGCTGCCCGCAAGGCGTGCCAGCTCCGGGTACAGACGTTCCGGTGGACTTTGCGGGTGACGCTGAAACTGTCCGAGCACGGGCTCTGCGCTGTTCAGGGCATTGAGCAACCA
The DNA here is from genome assembly GCA_945271245.1 of uncultured Enterobacteriaceae bacterium. Taxonomy (GTDB): domain Bacteria; phylum Pseudomonadota; class Gammaproteobacteria; order Enterobacterales; family Enterobacteriaceae; genus Apirhabdus; species Apirhabdus apintestini. The sequence continues at coordinate 54,331 of CALYPF010000001.1, forward strand.
GAACAGAGACACATCCGCCACGGCAAAATCGGCCATGCGCTCGTTGCTTTCGCGTCGCATGTCCATCAGGCGGCTCAGACGGGCACGCAGTTGCGTCATCAGCTGTTCCAGCTGGGTCACCAGCCAGCGGCTACCCTGCAGAGCCAGCAGTGGCGGAAGAAAGGTTTCATCGAGTGCCCAGCTCCCCTGTGAATCCTGCTGCAGACGGGCAACCGGACAGGTCAGATAATCACTGTTGTTCTGATGGGCGAAACGCAGCGTCAGCTCTGGCTGCATCACTGCAATCTGGCGGGTATCGTCCCCAAAGGTGTTGCGGACATCCCGCCAGCGCTGGCGATAACGCACAGGACGCTCGGCCACCTCATCGGGTTTGAGGCAGTTGCCGCCATTTGCCCGCAGCAGCGGAAGCGCCAGAACCACCACCACTTCCTGTGATTCGCCCTCAAGCGCCAGCACCGGCGGCAGGGAGTCGGCATTATCCGTGTCGATAAGCGTGCCATCGGGGAAACGGATGTGCAGATGGCGGGCCTGCAGGCGGCCCAGCTTCAGTGCATCCGGTTCGAAAGTGGCATCAATCATCCCCCAGGGATGGGAGAGGCCCAGTCGGGCGATGCATTCCGCAGACCAGGCCGCATACGCGGCCTGTTGCTGGAAGTGCTGGGGAGAGACCATAACGCCCCTGCCCCATAACGGTTGTTCCGTTTTCATTGGCTTCCTGCCTTAGCTTATGATTTCGCCTTCGGCATCTGGGAAACCAGTGACAGGTTGACGTCCATCCCTTCCACCTGGAAGTGCGGCACGGCGTACAGCTTCACGCGGAAGAAGCCCGGGTTATCCTCGATATCTTCCACCACCACTTTCGCGTCACGCAGCGGGTGTGAAGCCTGCAGCTCGTCGCCCGGATCGGTCATTTCGGTCACCAGACTGCGCACCCAGGTATTGAGTTCTAATTCCAGCAGACGACGGTCTTTGGTGGTGCCGATGTTTTCGCGCTGGATAAGCTTCAGGTAGTGCGCAATACGCGACAGCAGGAAAATGTACGGCAGACGGGCATTGATACGGCTGTTGGCCGTCGCATCCGCGGTGTCATACAGGGCCGGCTTCTGGGTGGAGTTAGCGCTGAAGAAGCAGGAATAATCTCTATTTTTATAATAACTTAGTGGGATAAAACCCAGGTTCGCAAACTCAAACTCACGGGTTTCCGGGATCATCACTTCTGACGGGATCTTCACCTGATTGCCGGTACCCAGATCGTACAGATGAATAGGCAGGTCCTGCACGGCACCACCAGCCTGTGGGCCACGAATTTGTACACACCAGCCGTTGTTGATGAAGCTGCGAACCATGTTGGATGCAAAGGCGAAGGATGCGTTGGTCCACAGGTATTTATCGTGATCCGGGCCTTTCACTTCTTCCACGTAGTTAAAGCTGCGTACGGGCACGGTATCCGGGCCATATGGCAGGCGACCCAGCACGCGCGGCATCACCAGACCAATATAGCGGGCATCGTCCGTCTCACGGAAGGATTTCCACTTGATGTACTCCGCACGGTCGAAGTAGTTGCCAATGTCCTTGATGGCCGCCACTTCCTCCATCGAATCCTTGAGGAAGAATTTCGGGCCGGCAGAACCGATAAACGGCATGTGGGCAGCTGCGGAGACTTTTGAAATGTTGCGCAGCAGGGCAACATCCTGCGCAGACGCATCAAACTCGTACGCTGAAATCAGCGCAGCAATCGGCTCTCCACCCGGAGTGTCGTACTCATCAATATATGTGTGTTTATACAGTCCACTCTGAATGATTTCCGGGCTGTCTTCGAAGTCCTGACGCAGATCTTCTTTGGACATATCCAGCAGTTCAACCTTCACGTTCTGACGGAAATCGGTTTTGTCGACCAGGGACTTAACGCCGCGCCACAGGCTCTCCACCGCCTGGAATTCTTCGCTGTGCATTACCGCGTCCAGCTGACGGCTAATCTGGTAGTCCAGCTCTGCGATATGGTGGTCAATCAGGTTTTTGTCGAGTTTTTCAACTTTTGAGCCCGATTTTGTCAGACACTCCAGGAACACCTGCATCCCCGCAGTTAAACGTTCATCCGCGGTCGCATCCGACATCGCCTGCGCGTCCTGCCAGATATCCAGCGCACTCAGCTCGGACACCGGGTTAAGGTTGATTTTTTCAAACAGGGATGCATAAACCCCACCTGCCGCAGGACGTTCCAGCACCACGCTTTCGCCACCAGCCGCATTCTCATTTTTTACAGACATCAGCATCTTCCTTTTTAATCCGTTAAATCATCGTGACCGTTATGGCTGCTTAGGCGCCAGGGCTGAAAGTTCGGCTCTGAGTTCTGCACTTAACGCAGGGTCGAGCAGAATCTTTTCCAGCTCCTTTCGGAAAGCCTGATTGTCCAGCAGGTTCGCTTTTAAATCGCGAAGCAGGTTGCGCATGGAAAGCATCGCCTTCAGCTGAGGAATTTGCCGGGAAACCTGCTCCGGGGTGAAATCCTTCATGCTCCGGAAGGTCAGGCTGATGTTGTCTTCACTGCCGTCATCAGCAAGCGTGTTTTTAACGGTCAGACTGACTTTTGGGGAATATTCGGAAAGCACTGAGTCGAAGTTATTTTTGTTCAAGTTAACTTTTTTGCGCTCAGACAGGGGGGCAGTCTCCTGGCCATTACTGAAGTCGCCCGCCACCAGCAATTTCAGGGGGAGCTCCGTTTTCTTGCTCGCGCCCCCCGTGTGCAAATCAAGTTTTAAATTAATACGCGCTTTAGGGATTTCGGACTGAAAGGAAGAGTTAGACATGGCTGTCCCTGTTCTATGGAGTAATAAAAACGGTCAATGCCAGTGAGAAATAAATAAGAAAAAATTACCCTGCCAGAACCACTTTCCGGTTCGCGTCATCCGACGTAAATAAAAATCCCGGAACTAAAAAGCGGGCGCATTCCATCTACCAGCATGCCGACACTGTATTTTTGAGTATTTATCTGAAATGAAAAATTTCGGATAAGTCCTAATCGCCGGAGTATAGGAACGTTCCCATCCTGATCGGAAATGAAAAGATGTAACAAAAAATTACATTTTCAGCTTTTAGTAATTACAGATCATCTTTCTGATTTATAAGAATTTTCTTGCATAATCCCTTCAGGCCTTATGAGATAAGGATGTGCAGCAAATGATCAATTTAGTTTAGGGAGTAAATTTGTACGAAATACCACCAGTCACATGAAATATCTGATTTTGTACTTTTATCAAAAAATGAGAAGCAGGACGTGACTGAGCATGTGAAAAATTGACGACATTTTCAGGTTTTCATCATTTCTTATTTTTCATTTAAACGGGGCTTATTTGTTGTCGTCAGAAGAAAGGAAATGTCACGACGACCCTTTACACATGCCTCAATACCGGAAGTAAGCACGACCTGAACACCTGCCGTTCAGGAAATGGACAGTGATCAGACTGACTAATGCATTGAGAATGTTTGTTCTATTGCTCAGGTTCTAATGAGATCCGGTTCAACGCCACCATGACCGACGGGAGCGCATGGGCCTGAAAAACCTCTGTACATGCTGACAGGTTGCCCGTCACCAGAAATTCCACCGGTGCAACCAGTTTGCCCTCATCCGAAAATCCACCGGTCAGTGCCGACTTCCTTACCAGCAGTGAATCCATACCACTGTATTCCTGGACCAGAAGCGCTTCATTGTCCCAGTCTTCGTCATTTACCACGGCATTGGTCCAGCCCTGCGATTTAAGCTGTTCAATTGCGTACGTCAGACGGTACAAATCTGACTGAGCAGACACCAGTCCGTTGCACGAAGACCAGAGATATTCCAGACGACTGAATAAGCTGGCGGCAAGACCTTTGTTACGCCCCAGCGTCAATAACCCTTCAATATCGGATGCAATGGTACGCGGGAACCGTTTTTGCTTATAAGCCACTGTCAGCCAGCGCAGCAAAAATGTATGCGTGCTGAGTGGCGACAGCGCCTGACCATCCTGCTGAGCGGTACGTAAGGCGATAAGGGCACACCATGCAAAATGTGCCAGTGCTGTGACGGTTTGTTCCGGGGGGGTATCGTGGGTTTTCTTCATTCAAGAATTATATCGGCGCAGCAGAGATCGGGGAAGACCGGGATAAGGTGCGTATTTTCAGACCTGAATTAACTACCATCTTCTCTGCTTACAGACACAATTACCTTCACGGACAAACCACACCCGTTCTGGCTGTCATCACGGGAGATACCATTTCATTCGCCCGGGCTTGTAACTGACTGAATGGCTGTGAAAATGAACACCTTCCTGTGCGACTGATAATGAAAGACGCCATACGGGTGACGTTGCTATCAGTACCTGTCACCGTGCGCCATGCCTCTCTGAGTATCCCGCTCATCTCCTGCTGCACGACCTCATCTCGCCAGACTCCCAGCGTATCAAGATTCATCAACAGCACCATTTTACACTCTGGCGCACTGACAGACTCCCACATCCAGCGCAGTACTGTGGGAGGTGAAGGACGGCGTGCCTGCTGACACTGGCGCGAATATTCGCCGGTCCGCTGCCAGACTTCAGTGTGAAAACGCAAAATCAGTGACCGGTAATCGCTCATGGTTTCACGATACGGCAATTTCAGCGTAAAGCTGAATACTACCAGTCGCGGGTAATGGTCAACGGCCTGTTGCAGAAATGCGCGAATATTCGCTGCATCTGCAGGATTCCCGCCCGATGCAACTGGTGAATAATTGCTCATGACAAATTTTCCCGATAATGAAGGAAGGATTAATAGTTCGAATAAAGCAGGAGGGTTAATCAAAGCAAGGCGACCTCCTGTACTTGCGCAGATAAAAGATGCCTGAATCGTTTTTCTGTAAATGTTGATGATTATGCAGTCAGACACCTGAGCAGGAATGTTCGCCTGGCTACTAGTTAATGCCACTTCAACAGGGATGCTTCCTCACTCGCTTTTGCTTACCACTTTGCTTTATCCTGATGCGTATGTTCCTGATACAGTAAATTGAGTGATTACAATGAGTAACCTGAACAACTACCCAGTAGAAGCATTTCCTTCAAAGTTACGTGATGTTATTGAAACGCTGCATGAAGATACCCTTATTCCCATAGAAATGATTGGTAGCACGGCGCTGGCGGCGTTATCTCTGGCTTTACAACCTCTTCTTGAGGTGGCCTCTCCTTATGGAAATAAAAAATCTGAACCCTGCTCGCTTTATTTTCTGACACTCGCAAAATCCGGTGAAGGAAAAAGCCCCCTCCGTGAATTGCTGATGGCCCCTTTTGATGAATTTGCTTCTGAGATGCATGAGGAATATGAAAAATTTCTTGATGTCTATAAAAAAGATTATGCTATATGGTCATCAAAAGAAAAGGCCCTAAATCGTAATTATCAGAAAGCAGTAAAGAATGGGGGGGAAGGTGATGTTGAAGAGCTTCTTCTGCGTGAACATCAGGCCGCTGAACCGAAAAAGCCAAGGGCCTTTGAAATGTTTTATGAAGATGCCACACCGGAAGGTATCATTCAGGGATTGAGTGAATATCCGTATGCTGGGGTATTTGCAGATGAAGCCATAACCTTCTTTACAGGCCAACTAAAAAACAACCTGGGATTACTTAACAAAATCTGGAAAAATGAACCCCTTTCAGTCTCACGAAAAAAAGAAGGAAACATACGTCTTAATGCCTGTCTGACATTTCTTCTCATGGTTCAACCTGAGGTGTTCGAAGAGTATCTGGAACGGCATGGGAAAAAAGCCATATCCAGCGGTTTCCTTGCACGTTTCTTATTTACGGAAACAGTGAGCACTATAGGCCAGCGAAGAATAACACTGAACCAGGAGAAATCAAGGCATGCACTTGATGCCCTCTTTGAAGTTATTCATAAATTACTGAAAGCTCAAAAAGAACACTTTTATGATACCAGCAAATCTAAAAAAGCATTGATATTAACCGACGATGCCAAATCGTTATTCGCTGAAAAGATAAACCAGTATCAGTTACACATAAACCAAAATCAGTGCTGGGAGCACATTCCGGAATTTGTGTCTAAAGCAGGCAGCCATGCAATACGTATAGCTGCCATGTTTGAATATGATTCTGATAAAAACATTTCAGAACAAAGCTTAAAGAAAGCGTTTACTATTACTGAATGGTATCTTAATCAGGCTGGTAAATATTTTTACAAACTGAGTGCACAATATCAACTTCAGCAGGATGTATACCTGCTGTTCGACTGGATAAAAAATCGCTTTATCAATCCAACCGGAGTAATGAAAACGATACATCCACAGACGGGACAAGCTATTGATGTAAAATTGCAACCCTGGCAGCCATTTTCAAAAAACGAGCTGGAGACACACGGTCCCGCCAGACTCAGAAGAGTGGAGAGTCTGACTCCTGTTCTTAACCAGCTTATTCATTTAGGACTGATAGTTACAATATCCTATCCACCACAAAGAGCCCTTTATATTGCCATGGCCGGTTCAGACAATTATGGTAATATATACGCTAACAGACCATTTTTTACCCCTTTCAATCTGATAGATTACAAAAATAATGCTTCATCACCTCTGAATGGCTATGATTTAGCCAGGTTACAATGGCAGTAATTGTTAATTTATTGTTATCAAGAGAAGTGATTGGCCTGAAACGTTACCAGGGATAAGGTATGTTCACTTCATAACCTCAGGTACGCAACAATAATATTCACATTCAACATGCGTATGCTAAAGCTGCTAAAATCACTTTATTAGCAGCTTTAGCTGTTGATTATGAAAAGTAACAACAAACCATTTGTATGCATTTCATACAACCGTAAACTTTTAGCCCAATTTACCACAACTCGCCTCATGTGAACGCATTTTACTCAATTGTTAAATTACTTTTAATGAACCCCGGTGTATTAGTCAACAGATCGGACATTCTGAGTCATTAACAATTTATATACCCACTTATAGAATGACAAGCGGGATTATTTCCACAAAGAGAATTTATAAAGTTATTTATTTGCAACAAGCTATGCGCGAGACTGATTTATACGTTTCTCAATCCAGTCTTCAACTTCACTCTTTAGCCAGCGAGAGCTGCGACCCAGTTTAATAGGCTTTGGAAACAAACCATCCTGAATTAATTTATAAAACCACTTATCACTACATCCGGTATATTCAGTAATGAATGCCATATCGACCATCTTATCACTGAGCAGGCTGCGGGTTGTATCTGTCATGACGATTTCTCTCTGTCTTAAAGGAATGAAAGACAGGAGCACCAGGAATGATTGATTTATCGTTACTCTGGTACTCCGCCATAACATTCCTTTCGCCAGTAGAAAAATACTTATGACCTAATCAGTACTGACTGCAGCCAAAGTTACGCTGGCTGTCTGAATTATCTTTGCTGTAGTCCTTGGCCAGATAGTTAAGCCTGTCAGTGACATTTGATAACTGGGCAGTAAAGTCATTATGGTTTTTACTCAAGTGGTAGTAGCAATTGGCAGGAAACTCTACCAGGGGATAATATTGCTGATGATTAACCGCAGTATTCAGTCCCAAAGCCCGTACCCAGGCCTCCATAATCATAAGGGCCAGATTGTGGGTATATTCACCGTCTGTGCTGGTATAGCTGCCTGGATAGGCATATGCTTCACGATTAAACAATAAGGCCACGTGATAATGCTTTTTACCGTACTCATTAAACTCCCTTGCCCAGATATGACGAACACGACAAGGGTGAACCCGCTTCCCTGTATGTTGTTTTTTCAGGAGGTCAGCCTCAATCTGAGCTTTAAGGGAAACAATGAAACGGGTGACTATCCCTGAATCTGAGTTATACGAACCTGTCTCAATCTCAGGCAAACGAAGGTCTACCCTCAGGACCATTACGCGGGGATAATCATTCAGGGCTTTAGTGATAGTATCCTGAATACGCTTAACGTAGTTCTGGTTTAATGTGCCGTAGCTGTTGGTATTAATGCTCATGAGGAAATTACCTTGTATTAGTGAGTTTGTTCAATAGAATATACACCGTCAGTAATAAATTACTTTCTGTTCTGCAGAGTAATACCAGGAAGTTATTAAGTAGGAATGTTTGTTACTGGCACCACGACAGGTATAGTTTTGTTGATTGATCATATTTATTGAATTTGTTTGTTATCTGGAATTGCTTATATAACCATTACTCTGTCTGATACACTTATTGATATAATTACACAGATACTAATAAGTGTATCTATATTAATATATTACCAACCCGACAAGCATTGACGTATTTTTATAAGAAAATACAATAGAAGAAGAAAACACTTAAAAACCGTATTTTCACATCAGATAACTGCTTGTTTTTACTCTCAAGTTAGCACTCCTGTCACATATAATACCCAGCATAAAAACTGGTCTGTAACCTCTGCTCTGTCATGTTCTAAACTGTCCTTTCAACAGGAGCACTTCGTCTCCCTCAAAAATTACATTCAAAAAAAATTTCAGACCTATATTACCAGGGTGAGAACGGCAGCAGAAATTCTGCCGTTTTATTATTTCACTCACGGAGGTTAATGTGTCCGATAAAACCGAGCAGGGCCTTGATGCCCTGAAGCAACAACTTTCTCTCCTGCCCGAAACTCTCTCCCGCACAATACTGAACCGCATCCGCCAGCATATCCATTATGAGCCAGTCATCGGCATCATGGGTAAAACAGGGAGTGGCAAAAGTTCGCTCTGCAATGCCCTCTTTCAGCAGCCCCTTAGTCCGGTCAGCGATGTCCAGGGTTGTACCCGCGAACCGCTTCGCTTCACGCTCGATATCGGCGGGCGCCGCATGACGCTGGTCGATTTGCCCGGTGCAGGCGAATCTCTGGACTATGACCGTGAATACCGGCAGCTGTATAAGGAGCAGCTACCGACGCTGGATCTTATCCTCTGGGTGATGAAAGCGGATGACCGGGCCTGTGCCACCGATGAGGTTTTTCACCGGTTTCTGCTCAAGTGCGGTGTCTCACCAGGCAGCATTGTCTTCGTCATTAACCAGGCCGACAAGGCGGAACCCTCGCTGGAATGGGACAGAGAAGCGCGTCAGCCCTCCACCGGCCAGTTGCTGACGCTGACCGCCCGAAGCGCAGCCATCTCACAGCAGTTCTCCTGTCCTTATCCGGTGCATGCGGTGTCGGCAAAAACCGGCTACAACCTGGCCCGTCTGGTTGAAACCATGATATTTGCCCTGCCCCCGGAGGCCAGCAGCGGTGTGTTTCGTCAGGTCAGGGAAGAACACCGGACTGCGGAGGCAGAGAGTACCGCCCGACAGGATTTTGGCGATCTGCTGGGTGAATTGTTCAGCCGGATAGTGGACGCCATTCCGCTGCCAAAGCCGGTCCGTGAAGCACTGGGAACAATCCGCGACGGCATTGTGAATGCCGCTTCTGCTCTGTGGCACTTACTTTTTTGAGGAGGTAGAAAATGATACTCAGAAAGCTGACATGGCTCCTGTTGCGCATGCTGCGGCGCTATATCCGAAGACAGATTGTAACCCGGATCCTGGATTACTGCCGGCGCGCAGGCTGGACAGAGAAAGAGATCCACTTCCGCCAGTTTACCTCTTCTGAACTCTCCCAATGTCAATAAATCTCTTCTAATCCCTTGTATATCAGTATTTATTTGTATCCTGAGGTCAACCTACTTCACCCCATATCAAGTTTCTTTTGGGGGTACTTTAGGGGGTGTTATTTCCTATTGAAATACAAGCACCCCCATAATAGGAAAAATATGATACATAACAACGGCTTTTAACAATATCTTTGTTATACAAGGGGTGTATTGGGGGTATCAGGTTAGTTACTGGCAGAAATCCCCCTCAGGAAGATGAATTCATCAAAAGCCGGAGGATGTCATGGCATTAACCGATATCAAAGTGAAAACCGCAAATGTCAACAACGGGTAAAAAGTGATCCACTTACCGTCACCACCAACGGTCTA
>CALYPF010000002.1 GCA_945271245.1 uncultured Enterobacteriaceae bacterium
TTAGACCGTTGGTGGTGACGGTAAGTGGATCACTTTTTACCCGTTGTTGACACGATGAGTAAGCAGAGCTATTCCGGCATGGGCATTCTTCAGACTATAGCCCTACAGGATAAATCACCACCTCCCCAGGAGGTGTTTAGGGGTAACAGTAAAAATCCGCCTTCATAGAAGGCGGCAATGCTTTGATGCCCCACTGGGACATCCCAAATCCCTTAAAAAAGTCTCTGCCAGTCTTGTGAGGTTTAAATCCCAAAACAACAAGGCAGAGCCAAAACCCGTTGATGGCCACGCCCATAGAACGTACTTTCAGTTGGCAATAAAAAAAGCCAGCCGATAGCGGCTGGCCTGGTTAATTCAAAGTCGATTATTCACGGAATAGCGCCTCGATATTCAACCCCTGCATTTGCAATATTTCACGTAACCGGCGCAGCCCTTCAACCTGAATCTGCCGAACGCGCTCACGAGTCAGGCCAATCTCACGGCCTACGTCCTCAAGCGTTGCCGCCTCATAGCCAAGCAGACCAAAACGGCGCGCCAGCACTTCACGCTGTTTCGCATTCAACTCAAATAGCCACTTGACGATGCTTTGCTTCATATCGTCGTCCTGCGTGGTATCTTCCGGACCGTTGTCTTTTTCATCGGCCAGAATATCCAGCAGCGCTTTCTCTGAATCGCCGCCGAGAGGCGTATCCACCGATGTAATGCGCTCGTTTAAACGCAGCATACGGCTAACATCATCAACCGGTTTGTCTAACTGCTCGGCTATCTCTTCCGCACTCGGCTCATGATCGAGTTTGTGCGACAGTTCACGTGCTGTCCGCAAGTAGACATTTAATTCTTTAACAATATGAATTGGTAAACGAATGGTACGCGTCTGGTTCATAATGGCCCGTTCAATGGTTTGACGGATCCACCAGGTAGCGTAGGTTGAAAAACGAAAGCCGCGCTCCGGATCGAATTTTTCCACGGCGCGAATCAGCCCCAAATTGCCCTCTTCAATCAAATCTAACAGAGCGAGGCCGCGATTACTGTAGCGACGGGCGATCTTCACCACCAGACGCAGGTTACTTTCAATCATACGCTTGCGGGAAGCAATATCCCCGCGCAGCGCCCGACGAGCGAAGAAAACTTCTTCTTCAGCCGTTAATAGCGGAGAAAAACCGATCTCACCCAAATACAACTGAGTGGCATCAAGAACACGCTGCGTCGCTCCCAGCGCTAGCAGGTCTTCTTCCGCATGGTCTTCGTTATCACCGGGTTCCTCTTCAACTAAAGTTTTCTCGTCGAAAACTTCGACTCCGTTCTCATCAAACTCCGCATCTTCATTTAAATCATGAACTTTCAGCGTATTCTGACTCATAAGGTGGCTCCTACCCGTGATCCCTGAACGAAGCCGCCATCAGACACAATCACCCGGGCCGAAAAGCATCCTGCCCGGGTAAACGGTTTTAATAGCGTACTCCGCCGTGATTATCGCTGCGGTAAATAGCGCAGCGGGTTTACGGATTTCCCCTTGTAACGAATCTCAAAATGCAAACGTGTAGAACTGGTTCCGGTGCTACCCATAGTAGCTATCTTCTGCCCCGCCTTCACTTCCTGTTGTTCCCGAACCAGCATTGTATCGTTATGGGCGTAGGCGCTCAGGTAGTCATCATTATGTTTGATGATTATCAGATTTCCGTAACCGCGCAGAGCGCTGCCAGCATAGACGACGCGCCCACTGGCGGTAGCCTGAATAGCCTGGCCTTTCGAGCCTGCGATATCAATCCCTTTGTTTCCCCCTTCGGAGGCGGAAAAGTTCTCGATAATTTTACCATCTGTTGGCCAGCGCCACGCTGAAATAGGGGAGCTGGTCGACATACTGCTGGCTGTCGGTTCGGTGGTGCCAGTCGCGGGTGCCGTTACGGGTGACGAAATAGTTCCCGTCCCACCGCCGTTTGGCAACACTTTATTAGCACTCTGTTCACCTGAAGTTTCAGAATACGTAATTGTTGGTTTAGAAGCAACAGCAACGTTAGGATTTTGTGCAGGAACTGTTGCCGGTGCGTTCTGCTGCGCGCTGGCATCAGCCTGAGTAATCGCATTGCCGCCGGTGATTGGCGCGCCCGAAGCACTGCCTACCTGCAGCGTTTGCCCAACGTTCAGCCCGTAAGGAGCGGCGATATTATTCCGCTGGGCCAAATCACGAAAATCATTTCCGGTTATCCACGCGATGTAAAACAGGGTGTCGCCGTGTTTGACCGTATAGGTACCGCCGCCGTCATAGCTGCCTTTTGGAATATTGTCATAATGGCGGTTATACACAATCCGCCCATCCTGCATTTGGACCGGCTGAGCCTGTTGCCCCTGCGGCACAGAGGGTGTGACCGCCTGCTGCTGCACAGGCACATTGTTCACCTGCGGCGCCTGCGAGCTCTGCACCGGCGGCGGCTGCGTCACCAGCATACCGCCGCTGCCGCCGTTATTCCCACCGACGGAGCTTATTGGTGCCTGTGGATTATCGCTGGAACAGCCTGCCAGCCAAAGGCTGACCAGTGACAGAGTTGCGATTCGACGTAAAGTAAAGTTAGGGCTTCCCGCGCTCATTTTTCCCCCGGCGATAACGGTATATAATTTGCGCACTTCATTTAAGTAAAGGCGCCATTGTTTCAACGGCCTGCGATCGCTTTGCAGGTCGGGTAAAGTAGCGAATCTTTAACGAGAAAAGATTCGCAGCGTGCCGCGACACATAATCCTGGTGTATAAATCCCAATATTTCACTACCTTACGCAAAAAACAGTCGAGGGATAGAAGAAATATCCAGGTTTCAGGCAAGTTCGCCTTTTACTAAAGGAACGAAGCGCACGCTCTCAATAGTATCAATGCTATATTCACCCGCCCGTCGGCGGATGCGCTTAAGGTACTGACTGTCTTCTCCCACCGGCAACACCAGCACCCCCCCCTCATCAAGCTGCGCCATTAGCGCCGCGGGAATTTCCGGCGGCGCCGCCGTCACAATAATCGCATCAAACGGCGCTCGCGCTTTCCAGCCCTGCCAACCATCGCCGTGGCGGGTAGAGACATTATGCAAATCCAGTTGTTTCAGGCGACGCCGCGCCTGCCATTGCAAACTTTTAATCCGCTCGACGGAGCAAACGTGATGAACCATATGCGCCAGAATAGCGGTCTGATAACCCGAACCGGTGCCGATTTCCAGCACCCGAGACTCCGGCGTCAGCTCCAGTAATTCGGTCATCCGCGCTACGGTATACGGCTGAGAAATCGTCTGCCCCAGCCCAATTGGCAGCGCGACATTATCCCAGGCTTTATGCTCAAAAGCCTCATCGACAAATTTTTCCCGAGGCACGCTGGCAATTGCCTCCAGTACCCGTTCGTCGCCAATACCCTGCGTTCGCAATCTGGCGAGCAGCGCCTCTACACGTCCGCTTACCATGATTTATCCACCTCCACGTCGGCCAGCCACTGGGTAACGACTTCCTGAGCGCCGCGTGCGGTTAAATCCACCTGTAACGGTGTCACAGAAACATAACCCTGTTCCACTGCGGCAAAGTCCGTATCCGGCCCGGCGTCGCACTTTTCACCCGGCGGGCCAATCCAGTAAAGCGTATTCCCGCGCGGGTCCTGCTGCTCAATAACGCTTTCAGCGGGATGGCGGCTCCCGCAGCGCGTCACGCGAATGCCTTTAATCTCAGCCAAAGGAAGATCGGGAACGTTGACGTTAAGAATTCGCCCAGTACGCAGCGGCTCGCGCATCAGCGCGCGTAAAAGCGAACACGCGACCGCGGCGGCGGTCTCGTAATACTGATGGCCGTTTAGCGACACCGCCAGCGCGGGAAAGCCCAAATGACGGCCTTCCATCGCAGCGGCCACTGTACCGGAGTAAATCACATCATCGCCAAGATTAGGCCCGGCGTTAACGCCGGATACAACAATATCCGGTCGGGGGCGCATTAACGCATGCGCGCCCAAAAATACGCAGTCGGTAGGCGTACCCATTTGTACGGCGATATCGCCGTTCGCATGCTGGAAAGTCCGCAGCGGCGATTCCAGCGTCAGTGAATTCGACGCGCCGCTGCGATTTCGGTCTGGAGCAACGACCTGCACCTCGGCAAACTCACGTAGCGCGCGCGCCAACGCCTGAATGCCCGGCGCATGAATACCGTCATCGTTACTCAGCAATATTCGCATAATCACCCGTATTGATTAATTCCCTGACCACGCTGGTTGCAAAGCTGCCGGCCGGCAGCCAAAAAGTGAGTTCCAGCGTTACATCATCCCACCAGCTCCACGTCATTTCCTGGGGGTAAAGCAGCATCGCGCGCCGCGCGGCATCCACTTTTTCCCGTACAGGCAGCGCCTGTAAGTCGGGTTCGTCTGCTACCGCCTGCCGCTCAAAGGCTAAGGCGTCGCGCTGGGTGCCCCATTCGCCGCATCCCGGCAGCGCGGCGGTAATCATCAGTTCTTTATTCTCCACGCGGCGCTGCAGCGTTTCCCGTTCGTCATCCGTCGCGACAAACCAGCTGCCGCGTCCCGCTAGCTGTAGCGCATCGCCGTCAATCACCTGATTCAGCGCCATTTTTTCCAGACGCTCGCTGACAATCTGATTAAACAGCGCGCTGCGCGCCGCCGAAAGCCAAAAGCTGCGTTTATTGCGATCGCGCACCGGGCCGCCGTTCTGCGCCCAGCGGCGGGCCTGATGCAGGTTATTGCCGCCAACGCCAAAGCGCTGGGCACCAAAGTAGTTAGGCACCCCGCGCTGCAAAATAGCGCTAAGCCGCGCATCAATATCATCACGGTGCGTCAATTCGCGCAGTATCAGAGTAAACCGATTGCCGCGCAGCGCGCCAATGCGCAGCTTACGACGATGGCGCGCATATTCAAGTATTTGACACCCTTCCAGCTCAAAGGCCGACAGATTTGGCATCTCTTTGCCCGGCAGGCGAACGCAAAACCACTGCTCGGCTACGGCGTGTTTATCTTTTTGTCCTGCAAAGCTAACTTCCCGCGCGTGAACCTTTAGAAATTTAGCCAGCGCATCGGCGACAAAACGCGTATTGCAGCCCGTTTTCAACACCCGCACCAGCAGATGTTCACCCTCGCCGTCCGGCGTAAAGCCCAAATCTTCCGTCACCACGAAATCTTCTGGCCCGGCTTTCAGCAAACCGCTCCCGGCTGGCCGCCCGTGCAGCCACGTTAACTCATCCCACGACTTCACGCCGGCGTCAGCAGCAGCGCCACCGCCTCCGTCGCGATGCCTTCGCCGCGCCCGGTAAAACCCAGTTTTTCCGTCGTCGTCGCTTTGACATTAACAGCGTCAATATGACAACCGAGATCCTCGGCGATAAACACGCGCATCTGTGGAATATGCGGCGCCATTTTCGGCGCCTGCGCGATTATCGTAATATCCACATTTCCTAACCGGTAGCCTTTTTCCTGAATACGCCGCCAGGCTTCCCGCAGCAGCGCGCGGCTATCCGCGCCCTTAAACGCGGGATCGGTATCGGGAAACATCTTCCCGATATCGCCCAGCGCCGCCGCGCCCAGCAGCGCATCGGTCAGCGCGTGCAGCGCCACGTCGCCGTCAGAGTGGGCCAGTAACCCTTTCTCATAAGGAATGCGCACGCCGCCAAGTACGATCGGGCCATCGCCGCCAAACGCATGAACGTCGAAACCGTGTCCGATTCGCATTACATTTTCTCCGGGGTATTTAATCGATTAAGGTAAAATTCGGCCAGCGCCAGGTCTTCCGGCTGCGTGACTTTGATGTTGTCCGCGCGGCCGCGCACCAGCTGCGGATGAAACCCGCAATACTCCAGCGCTGAAGCCTCATCGGTCACGGCAGCGCCTTCGTTTAGCGCGCGTATCAAACAATCGCGCAGTAAAACCAGCGGGAAGAGCTGCGGCGTCAGCGCATGCCAAAGATCGTCGCGATCGACCGTGTGCGCAATGCGCGACGCGCCGGGCTCCGCGCGCTTCATGGTATCGCGTACCGGCGTAGCCAGAATACCGCCGGTTTGGCTTACCTGCGCAGCTGCCAACAGGCAAGCCAGATCGTCAGGATGCAAACAGGGGCGCGCCGCGTCGTGCACCAGCGCCCACTCAGCGTCTTCGGCCGCATGCAGTCCCGCCAGCACAGAATCCGCCCGCCGGGCGCCGCCGGTCGTTTTTATCACCTGAGGATGTTTCGCCACCGCCAGCGCGTCAAACCAGCTATCATGCGGGCTGACGGCAACTATCACGCGCGAAATCCGCGGGTTGCGTAGTAACCCGGCCACCGCGTGTTCGAGAATGGTTTTGTCGCCCAGAGTGAGATACTGTTTGGGGCGTTCGGCCTGCATCCGGCTGCCAATGCCGGCGGCCGGTACAATGGCGACGATGCGCCCGGAGGAACCTGCCATGTCGTTGTCTGAATCCGCTTACTGATTTTGATTATTGGATCGGTTACCCGTATCGCGACGGGAGCCATCGGGGACGAGACGGTAAAACGTTTCCCCCGGCTTTGTCATCCCCAGCTCATTGCGAGCGCGCTCTTCAATCGCCTCAATCCCGCCGTTAAGATCGTCGATTTCCGCAAAGAGTTGATCGTTACGCGCTTTGAGCTTCGCGTTGGTCGCCTGTCTGGCCTGAACGTCCTTATTCACTTTCGTATAGTCATGAATGCCGTTTTTGCCAAACCACAGCGAGTACTGTAGCCAAACCAGTAACGCCAGCAATAGTAGCGTTAGCTTACCCATTGCGCCCCCTGAAAAACGGCGCTTTCATCCTGTTGCTCACCTACGGGCTCCGTTGGGTTACTCAAACGTTAAAGAGGACAAAATGTATCACACAACGCGCGCTAATGCGCACAGCGCCGTATTACGCACGCTAAAGAGTATGTCAGCTACTCAGCCAAAGAAAAAGCATTCCCACCATAACCATCACGGTAAATAGCGTAGCAACACAGCTATAGCGTAATCGGCTGTCCAGCAGTGAATGCAGGGCAATGCCGATCATCACGGCGACGGGCATCAGCGCCAAAAAGAAAGGCCAAGTATAGAGGAAGAAAAAAAGCGTATTGGATCCATACAGTAAGAATGGCAGACCCAGCGCCAGCAGCCACGACAAAAAGCCCACGATCCCGCCAGGTAAAGACCAGGTGGTTTCTTCGGGCCGCGTGCCGCCGTCTGCCTGAGTAAATGAAATGGGTGTACCGTTACGCATAGCCAGTCCTGTCAATCGCCCAGCACAATGGTTCCAATGCTGTCTTTAAGGATCAGATAATATCGTCCCGGCGCAGCAGGTCTAATACCTGCGTCGTCAAATTTGTTACTAATTGTTCACCATTCAGATTTAGCGCTGGGTTTTCCGGGGCTTCATACGCGGCGTCGACCCCGGTAAAATGCGCCAACTTTCCCGCACGCGCTTTTTTATATAACCCTTTTGGATCGCGGGATTCACACACCGTCAGCGGCGTATTGACGAACACTTCACGAAAACGCGCCTCCCCAACCAGCTCACGCACCATCTGGCGCTCCGCACGATGCGGCGAGATAAACGCCGTTAATACCACCAATCCGGCATCGGCCATCAGATTTGCGACTTCACCGACGCGACGAATATTCTCGCGCCTGTCATCGTCGCCAAACCCCAAATCGCGGCACAGACCGTGGCGCAGGTTATCGCCATCCAACAAATAGGTGCTCACGCCCAGCGCGTGTAATTCATGCTCTAGCGCCCCGGCGAGCGTAGATTTCCCCGAACCAGACAGGCCGGTAAACCACACCACAGCGCCAGCGTGGCCGTGCAACCGCTCCCGTGCCTGGCGCGTAACAGGATGCGCGTGCCACACCACATTATCATCGTGCTGCGCCATTTATGACGCTCCCGGCAGCGCCCGCGCCTGCCAGTGTGGAAAATGGCGGCGCACCAGCGCATTCAGTTCGCGCTCAAACGCGCTATAGGTTTCAGGAGTTTGCGAAGCGAGCGACGCCAGCGGTTCAAAAACCATGCCCGCACCTACGGTGACATTGCTAAGCCTGTCAATAAAAATCAGCCCGCCGGTCACCGGATTTTCCCGATACGGATCGAGCGCCAGCGGTTCGTCAAACGTCACTGAGATGCGCCCAATACCGTTTAACGGCAAGGCTTCCGTATCGTGCAGCGCCAGAGTATTGATCTCCACCTGGTGCGTAATCTCATCCACTACTGCGCGATTTTTCTTGCCGCCAATTTTAACGTCGTAGCGCTGACCTGCACGCAGCGGCTGCTCTGCCATCCAGACCACATCGAGCGCGGCTCGCTGAACCACGGCGGGCGGCGCGTCGGCGGGAACCAGAACATCGCCCCGGCTGATATCAATTTCATCACGTAATACCAGCGTCACGGCATCACCCGCCCGCGCCTGCGGTAAATCGCCGTCAAAGGTGACAATACGCGCCACCGTTGAACGCACGCCGGACGGTAGTACCTGCACGGTGTCACCGGGGCGCAGCCGCCCGGATGCTACGGTGCCGGCATAGCCGCGGAAGTCCAGATTCGGTCGGTTAACATATTGCACCGGAAAGCGCAGCGGCTGCGCTTCAACGTCGCGCTGGATCTCTACTGACTCAAGGAGTTCCAGCAGCGTCGGGCCGCTATACCAGGGCATCTGCGCCGAAGGGCCGGCGACGTTATCGCCTTCCAGCGCGGAGAGCGGCACAAAGCGGATATTCACCCCCTGCGGCAACTGCGCGGCAAAGGTCAGGTAATCCTCGCGGATCTGTTCAAACGTCTCCTGAGAAAAGGCCATTAAATCCATTTTATTGACCGCCACGATCAAATGTCGGATCCCCAACAGCGTTGAAATAAAGCTGTGGCGGCGGGTTTGATCCAGCACGCCTTTACGCGCATCGATTAATAAAATCGCCACATCGCTGGTGGACGCGCCGGTCGCCATGTTGCGCGTGTACTGCTCATGCCCTGGAGTATCAGCGATAATAAATTTCCGCTTCTGGGTCGAAAAATAGCGATAGGCGACGTCAATAGTAATACCCTGTTCCCGCTCTGCCTGCAGGCCGTCAACCAGCAAAGCGAGATCCAGCTTATCGCCCTGCGTACCGTGCCTTTTACTGTCATTTTGCAGCGAAGAGAGCTGATCCTCATAGATTTGCCGGGTATCGTGCAGCAATCGGCCAATTAGCGTGCTTTTACCGTCATCGACGCTGCCGCAGGTCAGGAAGCGCAACAGGCTTTTATCCTGCTGCGCGTGCAGCCATGCTTCAACGCCGCCATAGCTGGCAATTTGCTGCGCGACTATCGTATTGGTGGTCATAACACACTCCTCAAAAATAGCCCTGGCGTTTTTTCAACTCCATCGACCCGGCCTGATCTTTATCGATAACCCGCCCCTGCCGCTCGCTGCTGGTGGAAACCAGCATCTCTTCGATAATTTCAGGCAGGGTTTGCGCGTGAGATTCCACGGCGCCGGTAAGCGGCCAGCAGCCCAGCGTGCGGAATCGCACCATTCGTTTCTTAATCATTTCGCCAGGCTGTAAATCGATGCGGTCATCATCCACCATCATCAGCATACCGTCACGCTCCAGCACCGGCCGCTCGGCGGCCAGATACAGCGGCACAATATCTATCTTTTCCAGGTAGATGTACTGCCAGATATCCAGCTCGGTCCAGTTAGAGAGCGGAAAAACGCGAATGCTTTCGCCCTTGTTCACCTGCCCGTTGTAGTTATGCCACAGCTCCGGGCGCTGGTTTTTCGGGTCCCAGCGGTGGAAACGATCGCGAAACGAATAGACGCGCTCTTTAGCGCGAGACTTTTCTTCATCGCGCCTGGCGCCGCCGAACGCGGCATCAAACCCATACTTATCAAGAGCCTGCTTTAATCCTTCGGTTTTCATAATGTCCGTATGCTTCGCGCTACCGTGATCGAAAGGGTTGATCCCCAGAGCCACCCCTTCGGGATTGCGATGCACTAATAATTCACAGCCAAGCTCCTGCACGGTGCGATCGCGAAACGCGTACATTTCGCGGAATTTCCAGCCGGTATCCACGTGCAATAGCGGAAAAGGCAGCGTGCCGGGCCAAAATGCCTTACGCGCCAGATGCAGCATCACCGAGGAATCTTTACCAATCGAATACAGCATGACCGGGTTAGCGAACTCGGCCGCCACTTCACGGAAAATATGGATACTTTCTGCTTCAAGCTGCCGCAGGTGAGACTGTGTTTCGAGATCCATAACGCTCCTTCGGCCAGAGTGCGGACTGGGCTATACCACCTCACGCGCGCAGCGCGCTGGCACATCAATGATTGCGAATCTCTGGACTATACGGCGCGCGCTTAGGCGTTATGAAATGCCGAATTGGAATGATTAGTTCCCCAAAGGAATAACGCACCTAATTGCAATGCCTCCATTTTGGGGAAATAAGAGCAATCAAGATTGCCCGCGCCGCGCCGGGAACGCATACTGACGCCGCACATTGCCTCAACGTTCAGAGACTAAGGATTTCTCTATGCTTTCCATACTGCGCCGCTGCCTCGGCGCACTGGCTATCAGTCTGGCCATAACGTCGGCGGCCCAGGCTCAACTCCCCGCTCTCGGGGCTATCGCTAATCAGCAGGCGCGCCGGCTAGCCACGCTTTATCCTGGCCGGATGACCGGCTCACCGGCGGAAATACTCGCGGCAGATTTTATTCACCAGCGTCTACAGCAGTGGGGCTACCAGAGCGACATTCGCCGCTTCCCGGCGCGCTACGCGTATCAGGGGCCAGGCCCGCGCCAAACCTGGCGCAGCGTGACGGGCAGTTCGGTGATTGCCGCCCGGGAAGGGCGCGAGCCAAAACAGATTGTGATTGTGGCGCACCTGGACACTTACGCTGCGCAAAGCGAGCGAGACGACGCCGCTAATCTCGGCGGTTTAACGCTGCAGGGCATGGACGATAATGCCGTTGGGGTTGGGGTATTGCTGGAGCTGGCGGCGCGTTTTCAGGCGATCCCGACTCGCTACACACTGCGCTTTATCACCACCAGCGGCGAGGAAGAAGGGCAACTGGGCGCGAATAATATCCTACAATATATGGATTTGCAGCAGCAGAAAAATACGCTACTGGTAATTAACCTTGATGAGCTGGTTGGCGGCACCCGGCTGTATTTTACCAGCGGCTTGCACACGCCAGCGGCGGAACGCAAACGCACGCGCGACCGCGCGCTGGCCCTGGCGCGTCGATATGGTATTCCAGCCTCAACGCCGCCGGCAAAAGCGCAGCATGCGCTGGATAACAGCGATGCGCAGCCGTTTGACCAGGCGGGGCTGCCGGTGTTAAACGTCAACGCCACCGACTGGGCGCTGGGCAATAAAGACGGCGTGCAGCAGCGCGCAAAAAGCCGGGCCTTTCCGGATGGTATTGTTCGCCACTACGCCCAGCGCGACAGCCAGCAATATCTGGACACCCAGCTGCCGGGCCGGATAGCCCAGCGCTGCCAACAAACCGTGCAAATACTGCTGCCGCTGATTAAATCGCTGGCGCAGGCAGAGCGCACATAAATCGGTCTGCCCGGGCGGGAAGCTCATACTCCTTTAATTAAATGGATATAGCGTACCGCTCGCGCGAGAGGCCGATGTACCCTGCAAGAGCACCGTGCTGGTAATACGGCATCCCCACTTGTGTGGGGAACACGTTATAAATATTTTATGGATATTCAGGCCGGGCGGTTTATCCCCACTCGCGTGGGGAACACGGCGGTATTGTCTCCCGATGAAATAAGTATCGCCGGTTTATCCCCACTTGCGTGGGGAACCCGTAATGTATAGAAATCAATATGTTGAAGAGATCGGTTTATCCCTACTCGTGTGGGGAACACTGTTTGTATTGCCAGTACACACGCCCGGTACGTGGTTTATCCCCACTTGCGTGAGGAACGTTCATCAGCCAGCTCATAGGGATAACCAGCCATCGGTTTATCCCCATTCGCGTGGGGAACACATACTGAATGAATGTGCGCCCGTAGCTGGCCGCAGTTTATCCCCACTCACGCGGGGAACACGCCAGTCAGTTAAAACCGTCATATTTGTTGTAGCGGTTTATCCCCACTCGCGTGGAGAGCACAAGGCGATGGCTAAAGCTGAGATGTTTTTGAACGGTTTATCCCCACTTGCATGAGGAATCCGTAATGTAAATAAATCAATATGTTGGAGAGATAGGTTTATCCCCACTCGCAAGAGGAACCCTCAGACATGGCGCCCTCGGCTGGGCAGCGATTCGGGTTAACCCTACGCTTCGGGCAATGCCTTTTGCAGTTCCCCTCACCGGCCCTCACCAAACCAGGCACGTTTAGAACATCAAGCTATTGATTCTCAACAGGAAGGAAAGAGACCAGCCGCAGGCCATCCAAATCTACCGGCACGCGTCTGTTTTCCCCGAAGGTTTGAAAATCAAATCCCGACTCGGTATTCGTAGCCCAGGCCATCACCACATTGCCCTCATCGGCAAACGTTGAGATCTGCAGCCAGATGGTCTCGCGCACCCGGCGGGAAACATCGCCGATGTAGACGCCCGCCCGAATTTCCAGCAGCCAAACCGCCAGCCTGCCGCGCAGGCGCGGCGGCACATTTTCCGTCACCACAACTAACATACTCATGGCTTATCCCCGATGCCCGCCGTCACCTAATGGAACCGGCTCCGGAATGGCGGGCGGCTGCGCGTCGGCGAACGGTTCAGGCAGCGGGATCTCCCCCGCCGCCAGCACCTCTTCAATCAAAGGGATGAGGCGCGCCAGGGTTTTCTGGCTGCGAAAAATATCCCGGCACGCCAGGCGCACGTCTTTGTCCGGGCGCAGCGGATGACGGGCGGCAATTTGAAAAGCGGCGGGCACCACGCCGTCGAATTTAATGATATCGGCGATATCATAGACAAAAGACAGCGGCTTACCTGAATGTACAAAACCGATGGCCGGGGCATAACCTGCCGCCAGCACCGCCGCCTCGGTGATACCGTATAAACAGGATGTTGCTGCGCTCACGCACTGGTTGACCACGTCGCCTTTTTCCCAGTCTTTAGGATCATAGCGGCGCCCCTGCCACTTCACGCCATAGCGTTTAGCCAGCAGTTTATACGTCTCGCGCACCCGCGCGCCTTCAATGCCGCGCAGTTGCTCCACGGAACGGCGGGCGGGCGCGGGTTCGCCGAAGCGTAGCTCGAACATTTTACGCACGACTTTCAGGCGCAAATCTTCATCCAGCGCCAGCCGGGCCTGGTACAGCAGCCTGTCGGCACGCGCTCCGCCGGGCTGGCCGCTGGCGTACAGGCGCACCCCGGCCTCCCCGACCCAAACCAGCAGCGTGCCCGTCATTGCCGCCAGCTTAATCGCCGCGTGCGACACCCGGGTGCCCGGTTCCAGCATAATGCAGGCAACTGACCCGACCGGGATGTGGGTGCGCACGCCGTTTTTATCGACCAGCACAAACGCGCCGTCAATGACGTCAACCTGCCCATATTCGAGAAAAATCATGGAAGTACGATCTTTCATCGGTAACGGGCTTAAAGGAAGCCAGCCCATTAGCGCGCCCTTTTCACCATGAGCAGGCCGCAGCCCAGCGCTTTACTTTTCCCCAGCCCGCCCGCTAGCGCCTGTTCAAACAGAGACACATCGGTAACGCGCAGCGTGCCGGCAAAATCTACGCTGCTAAACGTAATCGGCGCGTCCTGATTGCGGCGGATGAAGCTATGCTGCTGGCAGGTTTTCACGCAGGCCGTCTCCGCGGGCGGTTCGCTGAGCGCCTCGCCGGCCCACAGCGCCAGCGCGTCTGGCTCCGGTGCCATCAGGCAAAAGCCGTGACGTTCTCCCTGGGTTTCCAGCCACCGGGCCGCCGCCTGTTGCTGAAGCGCCCACCACTGCTGCTGGGGTATGCCCTGCACTTTGGCGTGATACTTCGCATCCATCATCACGTCGCTGCGCTTCTTATTACGCGTGACCACCGGGTTAGCGCGCAGTTGGAAATCAAGGATCATTCCCGGAGCAAGCTGGGGGTTAAAGGACTTAGTCTCAACCTTAAACAGCGCGTGTTGCTCGACCGGCGGGGTGGTGGATAGCATAAAAAACTGGCCGTGCGCATCCAGCCGAAACAGAAACGGGCGGGTAGACTGCTCAGGGAATAGCTGCCATAGCCACTGGTGGGCCGCATACGGGGTTGCGGAATGCCATTTTTCCAGCATGCCCGGCGACAACTTATTGAATTGAAGCTTAATCCGAGACAGATACATTATTTGCCCTCCTGCAGCGTGCCGCAAAAGCGAATATAGCGGCCGAACTGCCAGCGTTTACGGCTCAGCGGCTGGTTGTTTTCGTGCAGTTTTTGCTGCCATGTCAGGCTGGATTCTTCGGGGTCGTCCCAGTAACACGCGCCATCGGCGCTGAAAAAGCTCTCCCGCCCGCACGCAATAAGCTGCTGCTGCGTGCGCTGTGAAGCTTCGGGGTCCGCGGTGGAAAAAAGCGCTTCCGCCGTTGCGGACAATAGCGCCTGCGCCGCCTCGGTAAACACCTCTTTTAGCGTCCCCGACCTGACTTCAGGCTGCATGGGCAGTGCCAGCGGGCAGGATTTACGCCCTAAATAGAGCGGGAAGTGCGGTTCCAGCAGCGCCTGCCGCAACTGTTCCAGCGAATAAGGCGCCTGCGCGGTAGCGCTAACCGCAATATGCCAGTAGCCGTCGCAGCGGTATTCTCGCTGCGAGACAATCGTTCCCACCTCTTCCGGCGCCTGGCAAAGTTCATCCCGGCGCGTGTAGTAGCGGCGCTTTTTATTCTCACGCGGCGCGCTAACGGTATGATAATCGCGCAGCCAGCGGGTTTGGGTCGCGAGGTCGTGTATCGCCAGATGGTAGTGCTGATTAAACGCGTTAAGCCGCTCCTCTTCGTCCCGGCGGATGCCAAGCGCAGCGGCAAGCAGCCCCAGCAGCGCCGAGCGCGTCGGCACCGTCGCAGAAGGGCGAATTTCGCCCGGCGCAGCCTCTCCCCAGGAGGCAAGCGGCGCGTAGAGCCGAAAAACCAGATATTCCTTCATCGTTTATCCTTACTGGCTGACGAAGGCCAGCAGCTCTTCCAGCGAGGCCGCAGAGTTGTCCGCCACGTTCAGCGTTTTGCTCTGTTCGCATTTGCCGTATACGCGATCGAAGTTGTCACGCTGGGCTTCCAGTTCCTGGATGGCGGCGCCGATTTGGTCCACGGCGCGCACCGGGCGGAAAAACGCAGCGGCCAGCGAGCGCGGCTGCCGGCTGCCGATTTCCGCCAGCGCATAAGAGGCATACGCCCGCGAGGCATAGCTGTTCTGTTTGCCGGTGGGCGATACGGTGAGCGCCGTTTCCGTTAGCGCAGCGATGGCCCGCTTCGCCAGCGTCTCATCGCCGCCGAGGTTTTCTATAAGCAGGTCGCGGCTGATGCAGATATAGGTATAAAACAGCGCGGAGGCAAAGCCCTGCTCCCCCATATGCGCTGAACCGGTGTCTTCATCTTTATTTAAATCGTCTACCGCGGTAAAAAAATCGTCTTCTACCGTAACGGCGCTGACGCCCAGCGCGTGCGACACCTGGCAGGCGGCCTCAACGCCAAACTCCGGCGACGAGGCCAGCATACGGCCAAACAGCGCCATATCCACGCTGCGCTGCTCTTTGCGTAACAGCTTCAGTTCATCTTCCGTTGGATCTCGGTTATCGGCGATAAGCGTCGCCACCAGTTGGTGAATCAGGTTGATTTCATGCTGGCTAACGTGAATGATTTGCTCTGTTTCAAAGTTTTTACGCTCGTCTTTGGGATTTTTATCGCTTTTTACTTTGCCAAACACCGCGGCTATTTTTTCCGCCGAGGTCTTCGCGACTTTAGGGGAAACCCCGGCCTTAATCATGGGGTCATACACATAATCCACGCCGATGCGCTGCGTGCGCTTGCCCATATGGCCCGCCATCGCCGCCTCAAAATTATCCGACGTGCGCCATACGCGCTTCAGGCTCTGGGAGGAGACGCGCAGGCGCTCTACGCCGCCCATAATCGCAGTTTTAGGGCGTCCTGCATCATCGCGGTTAAGATTGGAGGGAGCGTAGGCGGTTAAAAAGTGCAACTGGATAAACGTGGTCATTTTCAAATCCTTCTGGAAATTATTATTTAATAAGTAACGTGGAAAGGTATTCATTGGCCCAGCGGATATGAATACGTTCATAGGGGCTACCGGTTTCCGGCTGGTGCTCGACGCGTCTGTGCCACTCTTCTACCCACATGAAAATGCCGTCGGCTAGAGAAACCAAATTAACGCCCGCATTACCGCGAATTTTTACCGCTCGAATTAGCAGGTTGCACAACACTGCCGGATCATTGGCTTTTAGAATGCGTTCAAAGCGAATTTTACTGACGCAGGGACGATCGCCTTTTAGCTTTTGCCCCAGTTGAGCGGCAAAGCTAATGACTTTTTGCTCCTTTTCCTCTGTTTTCTCTTCCTGCTCCGTTTCCTCTGAATTCTTAGCGGTACTGCTGTACTTTTTAACGTGTGCTGCCACGCTGGCAAACAGCGCCAGCGCCATTAACTGAACGGGCGTTAGCGTCATATGCTCTGACAGCCGCTGACGCAGAATAACGAAGCCTTCGCACATCATTGCTCCCCGGGGGGGGGTCTACCCGCTTTAACTCCGCGCGCCAGGCGCGACCATTAAGGCGTTTGGGTGGTTTATTATTTTCCTCTTTTCCATAAACTCCACGTTCAGATAAATCATCAAACCACTGCAATAAAACCTGCTGTGCATCTTTATTCTTAATTTGCATCGGTACAGCGGTTACAAACTCCTTAAACATGCGTCGTCTCCTTTTTCTCCAGGGCAAGCGCCAGCAGCGCGTTACGCGTTTTTGACTTAATGTAAGTGCCTTCCAGCATTCTCCGGGCATTTATCTGACGTAGCAGAATATCTGCCGGGCAATCCACATTGGTGAGCACATCGCGGTCAAACGCGTGAAGCAAATAACGGTGCAGCGCCCGCTCCCAGTCGCGCAGCGCCCGGCGCGTATCGGCGCTGGTGGTGCGCGGCTCGGCGATTAAAGCCTCCAGCAGGGTACGAAAATCCCTCTCGGTTTCCTGCCAGAAGGCGATATCCAGCATGCTGAAATCGGCTTTGGCTTCTTTGGGATATTCAAACCAGGCGCTTTTGAACGCGCTGCGTAAAATGGAAAGCGCCTCAGACGCCAGCGGTAAAATCAGCTTCAGCACGTCGGTGAATGCTTCGTCGTGGGCAACGCGCGCCAGAGGAATACGGTGTTGGTACCAGCAGCGCGCCTTTGCGTTATCCATATCCCAGGCAAAACACCACAGGCCGACCGGCACCTCGACGCTGTCCCTGTAGAGCTGGCGCACCACGGTGGCGGGCAGGATTTTATTAAAGCGATCGTCGGCTTCCAGCATTAACCCCAGCCAGTCTTTATAGCTCAAGCCGCCGGGCTGGCCTTTCAGCGCCAGCCAGGGCGCGGCGCTGTCTTTCAGCGCCT
This sequence comes from uncultured Enterobacteriaceae bacterium, assembly GCA_945271245.1. GTDB lineage: Bacteria > Pseudomonadota > Gammaproteobacteria > Enterobacterales > Enterobacteriaceae > Apirhabdus > Apirhabdus apintestini. Next base: position 17,487 of record CALYPF010000002.1, read on the forward strand.
GACGATAAGGGGAGAAAGGATGCAACCAGCCGTCATACTGCACGCCGTAGTTTTTAGAACGCATGTCACTCAGTAACCGCGGGTGCGGTTCGCCGCACAGGTCGCACTGGCCGGCCTGGGTGCGGGCAAAATCTATCTCGATGCGGCGCGGCATGCCCCAGTAGGCCTGCAGAGGATGGGCGTTTTCCTCCGTTACGATATTGCCGGGCTTTTCACTGGTTTTGGTCGGCGCCAGCCAGGGGAAGATAAGCGGGTAGTGAGCCGGACTGGGCGCTTCTTCCTGCACCAGTACGTTGAGCCACAGCTTTTTCCACAGCGGGAACGCATCCTCCTGGCGCGGCACGACCAGCGTGGTCAGCGGCCCGCCGCCGCGCATCCCTACCCGGTAGCCCGCGCCCCCGGCCGGGGAGTTGGTTTGCACCGCAAACAGCGCCATCACCGCGCAGTGCGGGCAAATACGCTCCACGCCGCCGCGCTTCACAAAGTGATCTTTATTGAGTTTTAACGTGTTGCCGCCGGGGGCGTCGATCAGTAACCCGGCAATCGGGCCGCTCTCGCTATCCAGGGGCTCAAAGCTTTGCAAAAAGGCGGGCTTTTGCTCCCCGAACTGCAGGGCTGGTGCCAGCGCGCGCAGCCCCTGCGCCCAGGCTCCCGGGTCAATGCCGCTATTCCAGCGCTCCTCCCAGTCATCGCCGCTGGCGGGCGCGACGGCGCACTGCAGCAGGCCAATTAACATTTGCCAGGCCGCCCCCTGAAAATCCGCCCGGGGGTAATCCACATCGGCAATATCATCATCCAACAGTTCGGGCAGGGAGACTTTTTTCCTTGCGCCGCTAAAGAGTAAAACGGGAAGCCATTTTTCCTGGGTTAAATCCATATTAGCAAGCTCCATAAAAGCAGGCTCCAACGGGAGCCTGCCGGACGTTAATGCATTAGTGTCATTAACGAAAACGCTAAGATCAGCGTTTCAATATTGAGGTTAAAAGTTACATTGAACACCATGTTCGGCATGACAACGGTTTCCATTTCATGTTGCTTATACTGAAGGCATCCATTTAAAATACGGTTGCTTATGTCGTTTTCAGTTTTGGTTGCCCTCTCCTAAGAGGGTCCATAGTTTCCAGCCCCTCATTGATAAATTATATTAATGAGTTACCGCCAACTACGCAATAAAAAAGATAGTTAGATTATAAAAACACAACACGCTCTTCATAGTTGAAAAGATGTATGGTTTTTATTGAGTCTGATAAACTTCCTTTATTCCCTTTAACTAAAGGGGATAAACCTATAGTGAGATCATACTCAGATTTCATAAGAAGCACCGTTCCCCGCGCGAGCGGGGATAATCTCCCCCGCCTGTTCGCGCCGCCAATAACCATGCCACCCTCAGCATAAATTTCGCCAGCCATCACAGCGGGTTAGTTCACGTTCGCTGTAAAATTCCACATTATATCTACGGCTTTGGATGGAAAGGATGATTGCGTCGACAGTTTCTACAGTTCAGGATTTTTTATCATATTGGGGGAAAACTAACCGCTCGGGCAGACCCGGCAACGACCCCTATCATCTGCTGGCCTGGCACTGCCTGGACGTCGCCGCCTGCGCCCTGATAATAGTTAAACGCAATCAGTTCGGCATTAAAGACGTGTTAGCAGCCTGCGGGCTAACCGGTAAAAACGCCGAAAACTGGATAGCCTGGCTATTTGCCTGCCACGATATCGGCAAGTTTGCGCGCGGGTTTCAGCGCTTCGCTACCTTCCCCGGCAGCCCGCTGGTGCCTGCGCTGGCTGGCGTCGCCACCTCTCAGCGCCATGATGCATTAGGTTTCTATCTCTGGAGCACACTCACAAAGCGCTGGCGTGAAAAAGAGAGCGAGAACGAAATATTTAGCGATATTCCTTTAGCCGCGCGCACAAAACTGAAAAAGGCACTCGATGTCTGGATGTCGGTCAGCACCGGCCATCACGGCATCCCGCCCGATACCCACGCGTCCGGGGGTTCGCTGGCCTTTGATGACGCGGATATCACGGCCGCAGAACATTTCCTCGCGGCGCTAAGTCAGTTATTTCCGGTTACCCTGCCCGCCGCCTGGGAAACCCAGGAAGGCACGCAGGCGCTCAGGGAGCACAGTTGGTTTTTCGCCGGTGTAATGACCCTTGCCGACTGGATGGGCTCGGATGAAACCCAGTTTCCGCTAATAAGCGCGCCCATGCCCATCGCCAACTACTGGTCTCAGAGCTGTGAAAAAGCCCGGCGCGCGGCGGCCCGGCTCCCGGCCCACGCCGCCCACAGCGCGTGGCGCTCCCCGCAAACGCTGTTCCCTTTTATCGACACGCTCACGCCGCTGCAGCAATTGGCTACCACGCTGGATATCTCCGCCCCCGGCCCGCAGCTTATTATTATGGAAGACGTGACCGGCGCGGGGAAAACCGAAGCCGCGCTGATCCTCGCCCAGCGCCTGCTGTCTGCCGGCAAAGGCCAGGGGCTTTACGTGGGGCTGCCGACGATGGCGACCGCCAATGCCATGTATCAGCGGCTGGCCGGCGCATACCGCGCGCTGTTTGTGGATGACGCCAGACCATCGCTGATTCTGGCGCACGGCGGGCGCGACATGTCATCGCTATTTCGGGAGTCCGTCTGGCAGCCGGAGAGCGAAACGGCGGAAAATTATAGCCAGGACGACGCCAGCGCCACGGCGGAGTGCCACGTCTGGTTCACCGACTCGCGCAAAAAGGCGCTGCTGGCGGACATCGGCGTCGGCACGCTGGATCAGGTCCTGATGTCCGTGATGCAGTTTCGCCACCAGTCCCTGCGTTTACTCGGCATGCACAATAAAATCCTGCTGCTCGACGAAGTTCACGCCTACGACGGCTATATGGTGAGGCTACTGGAAGGGCTACTGCACTTTCACGCCGCCAGCGGCGGCAGCGCGATCATCCTGAGCGCCACCCTCCCCGCCTCGCTGCGAGAAAAGCTGCTCGCCGCCTTTCACCAGGGGGCCGGTTTTAGCGCGCCGCTGCCGCCCAAAGAGGCCGAATACCCCTGGCTGTCTCACCTGGCGGCTACGGGGCTTGACACGCCGCCGCTGGAAACCCGGCGCGAGGTAAAGCGCCGGGTCGCGGTGGACTGGATATATACCTGCGACGACGCGCTGGCGCTTATCTGGCAGGCAGTTGAAGCCGGCCAGTGCGTATGCTGGATCCGCAACACCGTTGATGACGCCATCGCCGTCTTCCTGCGCCTGCTGAAAGATGGCAGACTGCCCGCCGAGGATCTGCTGCTGTTTCACAGCCGCTTCGCGTTTGCCGACAGAATGGCGATTGAAGAACAGACGCTAAACTGGTTCGGCAAAAGCGCACCGGGGAATATGCGCCGGGGCAAAGTGCTTATCGCGACCCAGGTCGTAGAACAGAGCCTGGATCTTGATTTTGACGTAATGATTTCCGATCTCGCGCCGGTTGATTTATTAATCCAGCGCGCCGGGCGCTTGCAGCGCCATATTCGCGACGCATGCGGGCAATGTAAAACCGAACTTCCCGATGAGCGCCCGTCACCGGTGTTACACATTCTGGCTCCGGAATGGCAGCCCGACGCGAAAAATGGCTGGCTGGGTGAGGCGCTAAGCGGCACCGGCTACGTTTACCCGGATCACGCCACGCTGTGGCGCACCCAGGCGCTGTTGCGCTCGCATGGGGTAATCGATATGCCCGGCAACGCCAGAGCGCTGATCGACGGCGTATATGAGCAAAAAATTACGGCGCCGGACACGCTGCAGGACATCACCGAGCTCACTTTCGACTTAAGCGAGAATAGCGCGCATCAGCCGCCCGGCGGCGTTTCTCCGCTAAAATCGAGATGTCCGATACGCTGCAGAAAAGCGCCAATGCCGCTTACGGCAAAAACCTCGGTAAGCGCGCCGAGGCCGCGCAATTTCTGCTACAGCGAAATAAGGGCTACTGCCGGAAGGCCAGCAAATTGTTATGGGAAAAGGACGTGGAGTTTTCTACCCGCCTCGGTGAAAAAACCGTCGACGTTTATCTCGCCTGCCAGGATGAAGAAATGCGGCTGCGCCCTATCGTCAACGACAGCGATTTCGGCTGGGAAAAGAGCCGCCTTTCCGTTCGCCTCACCTGGTGGCAAAAGCACGCTGCGGCGCTTAACTGCCCGGACGAAGCTACTCTCGAACAATTCCGCCACCGCATACGGCGCCCGGCGGCGCTGGTAATTATGGTTTCGGCGCAGGGAGAAGCCCCGTATTACAGCAAACGCTTTGGGCTAACCGGTAATACGCCAGTGGCGGAGTGACCTGAATTAAAACGCAGCTTGCCGCCATCGGGCGTCGGCGCGATTACACCGGGCGAGCGCCCCGGCGCGATGGTTACCGCCATTGGGCGTCGGCGCGGTTACGCCGGGCGGGCGCCGCAGCGCGGTGATTGCCGCCCAGAGGCGCCCCAACCGCAACAGGCGGCGCATTTAGACATCCGGGCGCGGCTAACGCAGGAGCGCGGCTTTCATCAAGACAGCCAGCCTGTGCGCCCGGCAGCGGCGGTACGGCACTTTCTTTTGTACAGCCGCTTTAGCAAACATCCAGCCTTAAACGCGCCCGGTTAGCCCCCATCCATATCGTTCAGGCACGGGAAAGTATCTCTTTGCCAGCCCTGAGCTTATTTGCAGGCTGTTCTGCCAGGCTTTTTTTGTGAATATTTATGCTGAGAATCGCCTGCCCGTAGTTTATTCCACCACTCCACCCTATCAATATGTGCGCTATTTAAGGCCGGTTACTGGACTTTATCTCCCATTGGATATCGCATAAAAATACGCGCCGGGCGATTGTCATCCGGCACTTAAGTATTGTGGCGAAACGATAACGTTATGAAATAGCAATAAGGTGATTAATCCGAATAAAAATACCCTAAAACCTCAAAATACCCCCTCACTCATCTTTACTTACCGGCCAAGAATAACCGGTTTTTGAAGTAAAAATTCATTTAAGAATAGTCACCTTGTAAAGTTATCCTTATAAAACAAAAGATTAACACACAAACAATAAAGTGACTTTTCTTAAAGGTTTTATTCGGTATTTTCTTTATCAATCCAGTAAGTACTATCTCAAACCAGAGGGAGCAAATAGGAAGCCCCTTTTTCACATCAACGGAAGATATTCAACACCGGGAAAACAGGAGTTGTAAGATGTTTAGTAAAGGGAAAATTATCGCCGCCGCCGCTCTGGCGCTGGCAGTGAACAGCGCAATGGCCGCTGATAGCGTTGACGTTAAAGTTATCGGTACTATTGTTCCCGCAGCCTGTACTCCAGCGCTGGAAGGTGGTGACACCATCGATTACGGCACGATTAAAGCTGATACCCTCGCTCAGGATGATTACACCGTATTAGCGGAGAAAAACCTAAACTTCTCCATCAAATGTGATGCTGCCGCAAAAATTTCTATTCATGGCATCGATGCCAGAGCGGATAGCATTATCAGACCTGTAGGAAAAACCTTTGGCAGTACGACCATTACAGGTACGTCAAAAATGTTTGGTCTGGGTAAGGCTGACAGCAAGGGAATTGGCAGCTACTTAATGTGGATTGAGCCAGATACCGTATCATTAGATGGTACCACGGGTGCGGATGCTATTTTTACCCGCACTCAGCCAACCTCCACGGCCAAGTGGGAAAAAACCGATGTTAAGGGCGTGCGTCCTACCCAAGGCTATTACTACTCATGGGCCAAAGCTGGCTCTCTACTACCCGTCGCCTTTAAGACCATGACGGGCGCGCTTTCCGTACAGGCCGCCATTAATAAAGGCTCTGAGCTCGATCTGACTAAGGCCGTGCACCTCGACGGTATGTCCACCATTGAAGTGTACTATCTGTAATCACTGCTTCTGTCGTTGATTCATTCCTTATGTGTGAAGGCCCAAAGTTTAGGTCTTATTTACACTGTTAAATGCCGACTAATACTTATCTTGCTTTATATAACTGAATCATATTTAGCACCATGGGAAACAGGAGTTTCATCATGTTCAGTAAAGGGAAAATTATCGCCGCCGCCGCTCTGGCGCTGGCAGTCAACAGCGCGATGGCCGCTGATAGCGTTGACGTTAAAGTTATCGGCACCATCGTCCCAACGGCCTGCACTCCGGCACTGGCCGGCGGCAACACCATCGATTACGGCACCATCAAAGCCAGCAATATCGCACCGGATGACTATACCGTGCTGCCGAAAAAGCTTGTCAATTTTACTATTACCTGTGACGCACCGGCAAAAGTCGCTCTTAAGACCATTGATGCGAAAAGCGACTCATTGGTCCGACCTATTGGCAAAACGATACTGACCGTGGGCGTCGATGATTCCACCCCTATGCAGGGGCTGGGTATGAACGGAACTCAAAAAATTGGCGCTTATCGTATGTTACTCAGCGCGGTTAGCGTCGATGGCGGGACTCCCGTCAAATATCTTCTGTCTAAGGATAATGGCGCTTCCTGGCTTAAGCCGCTTTATGTATGGCTAAGCCCGGGCTCTATAGCCACGGTCGGTACGCTTGACGGCGATAATGCACCGCTGGCTTTCACTACCTTAAATGGAACTTTTCAGCTGCAGGCCGCCATCAATAAAGGCTCTGAGCTGGATCTGACAAAGGCGGTGCATCTCGACGGTATGTCCACCATCGAGCTGTATTATCTGTAATTGTTGCTTTATTCGTTTATTGCTTGCTTGTGCGTTAAGGCCCAGAACCTGGGCCTTATTTCCGCTGCCGAATGCAGGCTAAAACTCACCTTATTTTATGTATAAGAATGATACTTAGCACCGTGGATAACAGGAGTTTTAAGATGTTGGGTAAAGGGAATATTATCGCCGCCGCCGCTATTTTGCTGGCCACCAATGCCGCGATGGCCGCTGATAGCGTTGACGTTAAGGTTATTGGCACCATTGTACCAGCGGCGTGTAAGCCCGCGCTGGCCGGCGGTGACACCATCGATTACGGCACCATTAAAGCCAGCGCCATTAATATGGATGATTACACCTCGCTTCCGATAAAAACCGTCGAATTCTCAATTAAATGCGACGCTCCCAGCAAAGTAGCGATACGCTCCATTGATTTACAAAAAGACAGCAGAGTTATCCCCGTTGGCCAGAAAGCCCTGGATGGAAAAACGTATACTGCTACGTCGAAATATATTGCCGGATTAGGTTCCGATAATGGAAAAAAAGTGGGCGGCTATGGAATGATATTGATTGGTACCGATGTCACTATTGACGGAAGCATCACGCCGGGGGTGATATTTTCTGATAACAACGGCGCATCCTGGAACGGCGGCACCTCAAACTTTGGCGCCTGGATTACGCCAGGAACCAGTAACTACACTTACAGCTTCTCAAAAGATGGTGAAAATACTCCGTTAGCGTTCACCACTTTAACCGGAACACTGCAAACCCAAGCCTATATTAATAAAGGTTCTGAGCTGGATCTCACCAAAGCTGTGCACCTTAACGGGCAAACCACCATCGAACTATATTACCTGTAATTAAATTACACATTCCTCGATCGCTCCTTTGTATAAGGCTCCGCGCGTCGGAGCCTTATTTTTTGAGGTTGCTGCTAACAAAACAGAGAATTAATCCGGCGCAGGTTCACGCAGCCGCGGGCACTTTTTCTATATTTGCTCACAAAATGTGAGCAACATGAAAATTAGTCGGCGCTGCCCGTCTGTTAGCGATATAAGGCGAACGGGCTCACTTAGATGAGCCGACTATCATCCAATTGATTTTTATGTAATATTTTCTCTATTATTCCTTTAAATTGTCTATCTGATGTGCTCAAAACGGTGCGTTTTTGTCAGACAGGCACTCACTCACGCGTTAAGAAATCGCGTATGACGCGCCCCCACTTCCGGATAACAATCTTTCCCTCTACTCTGAAAAACCGGGGCGTAAATGGTGAGTTAGCCCCAGGCACGAGGACCACGCTGGGTTATGGCACGGCATTCCTTAGCGGGTCGGTTTATCCCCGCTTGCGCGGGGAACACTATCAACCGCACCACCATGACGCGATAGTTGCCGGTTTATCCCCGCTCGCGCGGGGAACACCGCGTGGAGAGGATAAAAAAATCTAAAAAATGCGGTTTATCCCCGCTCGCGCGGGGAACACAATATATTTTGTCCCGTTACTGTCGACCTGGACGGTTTATCCCCGCTCGCGCGGGGAACACGCGCACTGGTGCGCAGGTACGTGGTCCAATCCCGGTTTATCCCCGCTCGCGCGGGGAACACGATGATGGGCATCATCCCCAACAACACAGGCGGCGGTTTATCCCCGCTCGCGCGGGGAACACGTTCTGACGTTGACCGAGTGGATCTCCTCAACCGGTTTATCCCCGCTCGCGCGGGGAACACCTGGATCTGATGGATAAATATTTCCCCCATAGCGGTTTATCCCCGCTCGCGCGGGGAACACGTCTAGATAAGGCTCCGACACATAAATACAACGCGGTTTATCCCCGCTCGCGCGGGGAACACGTTTTCCGCAGCGCCGCCAGAGCCAGCGCGCCCGGTTTATCCCCGCTCGCGCGGGGAACACCCTATTTGGTTACCTATCGCAGCCGCCGCGCCCGGTTTATCCCCGCTCGCGCGGGGAACACAAATGACATTACGCCGCCTCCTGATGTCTGCGCGGTTTATCCCCGCTCGCGCGGGGAACACCTCACCATCACGGCGGGTTTTAATGGTTAAGCCGGTTTATCCCCGCTCGCGCGGGGAACACGCGGGGGAGACACAGATCAACCTGGATGGAGTGCGGTTTATCCCCGCTCGCGCGGGGAACACCCTTAGCGTAACTAGCTGTTTAATATACTATTTATTGGCAAATAAAATCCCACCAAAAAATCGCTCAAAAAAACAGCATCACAAAGAGCGCTAACCGTATGATTTAAAGAAATAGAAAATAGAGGATAGGGTTGATATCACATTCTACCGAAAAGATGCCTCAAAAATCTTCGCAATGGGGCGTAAACCTCAGCCTTCGTGCAGGCCGCACTCCCGCTTTAAGCCGAAAAAGCGCGTTTCCTCTTCGCTCATGCCCGGTTCCCATTTGCGGGTTGTGTGCGTATCACCGACGGATAAATAACCCTCATCCCACAGTGGGTGATAAGACAGCCCGTGATGCTGCAGGTATTGGTAAACTGCGCGGTTATCCCAGTCGATAATCGGTAGCACCTTAAATATCCCGCGCGCTATCGCCAGTACAGGTAAATGCGCACGGCTGGCGGACTGTTCGCGCCGCAGGCCGGCAAACCAGGTTTGAGCATTTAATTCGCGCAGGGCGCGATCCATCGGCTCAACTTTATTAATTGCATTATATTTTTCAATGCCGTCAACGCCTTGCTCCCAAAGCTTCCCGTAGCGGGCCTCCTGCCAGGCCGCGCTTTGCGCTGCGCGGTACACTTTCAGGTTCAACTGGAGTTTGTCGCTTAGCATATCGATGAAGCGATACGTTTCAGGGAACAAATAGCCGGTATCGGTCAGGATCACCGGGATACCCGGTGCGACCTGGTTGACTAAATGCAGGCACACAGCCGCCTGAATGCCAAAACTTGAGGAAAGCACGTGTTCACCAGGCAAGTGCGCCAGCGCCCACGCAACGCGCGCTTCGGCGCCAAGGGAAGCCAGCCGCTGATTGTCGTGCGCCAGCGCCTGCTCGCGTTCGGCTTGCGGCTGCGCATTTAACGTATTAAGACAGAATTCAGACGTCGTTACCTCGTTTATCAGCCTGCCGGAAGTACGCCGGAAACCCGGCGCGTGCGCTACGCCCAAAAATCGCTGGCAGGATCGACGACCGGGCGAATAATACCCGCTCGCACCGTATAATCGCCTAATCCCTCGCCGTCTTGTCGATCCTGCGCCCAGCGGCTAATCAGCTCATCCATAATTTTAATAATTTCCGGCTCGGTGATGTTCTCACGGTACATTCGCGGAATGCGCGTGCCGCTCCGGTTGCCGCCTAAATACAGGTTGTAGCGCCCCGGCGCTTTACCCACCAGCCCCACTTCCGCCAGCAGCGCGCGGCCGCAGCCGTTCGGGCAGCCGGTCACCCGCAGAACAATATGCTCGTCGCGCATGCGATGGGCGGCCATTAGGCCATCGATTTTGTCGATAAAGGACGGCAGAAAGCGTTCGGCTTCCGCCATCGCCAGCGGACAGGTGGGGAATGACACGCAGGCCATCGCGTTTTCGCGCTGAGGCGTCACCGCATTCATTAGCCCGTGTTCCTGCGCCAGCTTTTCAATGTTCAGCTTCTGGCTCTCCGGCACGCCCGCCACAATCAGGTTTTGGTTAGCCGTCAGGCGAAACTCACCGCCGTGAATTTGCGCAATCTTGAGCAGCCCGGTTTTTAACGGCCGGCCCGGGTAATCCAAAATACGCCCATTCTCAATAAATAGCGTCAAATGCCAGCGGTCATCGATGCCTTTTACCCAGCCGATGCGATCGCCGCGCCCGGTAAATTCATACGGGCGAACAGGCGCGAAGCGTAACCCGGCCCGGCGCTCCACTTCAGCCTTGAACGCGTCAACGCCCACCCGCTCCAGGGTATATTTAGTTTTCGCGTTTTTACGATCGGTACGGTTGCCCCAGTCGCGCTGAGTGGTCACCACCGCTTCCGCTACCGCAAGAGTGTGCTCCAGCGGTAGATAACCGAACTCACTGGCAGTGCAGGAATAGGTTTTTTTATTGCCGTGTTCGAAGGAAAGCCCGCCGCCGACCAGTAAATTAAACCCCACCAGCCGGCCGTTTTGTGCAACCGCGACAAAGTTCATGTCATTGGCGTGCAGGTCGACATCGTTTTGCGGCGGGATAACCACGGTGGTTTTGAATTTACGCGGCAAATAGGTCTGGCCGAGGATCGGCTCCTCGTCCGTGGTGGCAATTTTTTCTCCGTCGAGCCAAACCTCCGCATAAGCGCGGGTGCGCGGCAGCAGGTGCTCAGAGATTTTTTTCGCCCACGCATAGGCCTGCGCGTGCAGTTCAGACTCATAAGGGTTTGAGGTGCACAGCACATTACGGTTCACGTCGTTCGCGGTCGCCAGCGAATCCAGCCCGACCGAATGCAGCATCTGATGCGCCGACTTCAGATGCTTTTTCAGAATACCGTGGAACTGGAAAGTCTGACGGTTAGTGAGTCTGATGCTGCCATAGAGCGTATTTTCAGCGGCGAAGCGGTCGATTGCCTGCCACTGTGCCGGCGTTATCACACCGCCGGGCAGGCGGCAGCGCAGCATCATCGCATGGCGCGGCTCCAGCTTTTGCTGGGCGCGCGCGGCGCGGATATCCCTGTCGTCCTGCTGATACATGCCGTGAAAGCGGATCAGCAGAAAGTTATCACCGTTGAATCCACCGGTCAGGCCATCGTGCAAATCTTCCTCAATGGTGCCGCGCAAATAGTTGCTTTCAAGCTTCATGCGTTCGGCATCGGCTAACTTACCGTCGACCACTAAAGGGCCTGGATGTTTGTCGCTCATTAGTAGACATCTCGCTGATAGCGGCGCTCAATGCGCAGCTCGCTTAAATATTCATCCGCCGCATCACGGTCCATGTCGCCAAAATCTGCAATCACGTCCAGCAGCGCCTGTTCCACGTCTTTCGCCATACGGGCAGCGTCGCCGCACACGTAAATATGCGCGCCGTCACCGAGCCAGCGCCAGATTTCCGCGCCCTGCTCGCGTAATTTATCCTGTACGTAGATTTTTTGCCGCTCGTCGCGGGACCAGGCAAGGTCAATTCGGCTGAGTAGTCCTTCTTTGTAGTAGCGCTGCCATTCCACCTGATACAGAAAATCTTCAGTAAAGTGCGGGTTGCCGAAAAATAGCCAGTTTTTACCCGTTGCACCTTCTGCCGCACGCTGCTGCATAAAAGCCCGAAACGGCGCAATGCCGGTGCCGGGGCCAATCATGATAATTGGCGTCTCCGGGCTGGCGGGCAGGCGAAAACGATCGTTATGCTCGATAAATATGCGAACTTCACCGTCTTCTTCAAGCCTGTCGGCAAGGAAACCGGATGCGCCGCCCGAGCGCGCCCGACCTTCGATGTGATAGCGCACGGCGCCGACGGTGATATGCACTTCGTTACCGACTTCCGCCTGCGCAGAGGCGATGGAGTACAGGCGCGGCGTAAGCGGGCGCAATAGTTCAGTCAGCGCCTGAGCGTCTATTTGCGCCGGAGAGAAACGTACCATATCGACAATCGGCGTGGCGGCCGCATAGCGCTGCAGCTTATCGCTATCCCCCACCAGCGGCAGTAGCGCTTCGCTGCGGGTCAGCGTGGCGTAGTTTTCCACTATACCGGCGGTGTTTACCGTGAGTTCAAAGCGCCGCTGCAGGGCTTCGGCCAGCGGCAGCGTTTGCCCGCCGACACTCACCGCGTCGTCTCCGTTGAGCCACAGTAGCCCGATTAACTCCTGCACCAGCGCCGGGTCGTTTTGATACCAGACGCCAAGCGCATCCCCCGGCTGATAGCGCAGACCGGAATCCCCCAACTCAATTTCAATATGGCGCACGTCTTTCTCAGAATCACGCCCGGTTATTTTTTGATTCAGCGCCAGCGTCGCCGTCAGCGGCGCCTGTTTGCTGTAAGGGCTGGAATGTACCTCATTCACCGCGCCGGTTACCGCAGCCCCGGAGGTAGGCGGCTCTCCCTGCGCCACGCGTGACGCCAGCGCCGCAGCAACCCGCGCGCGCCAGGCATCGGCGGCGGCCTGATAGTCCACGTCGGCATCCACGCGGTCTAACAAGCGCTCCGCGCCCAGCTCCGCCAGCCGGGCATCCAGCGCTTTCCCGGCCTGGCAGAAGAATTCATAGGAACTATCGCCGAGGCCAAACACCGCGAACGCGGTGCTATCCAGGCGCGGCGCTTTTTTCGAAAACAGATATTTATGCAGCGCTACCGCTTCTTCCGCGGGTTCGCCTTCTCCCTGGGTTGAGGCCACAACAATCAGCCACTGCTCCGCAGCGATAGTCTTAAATTTATACTCTCCGGCGTTGACCAGGTTAACCGTCAGTTTCGCTGCCAGCAGATCATCGCGCAGGGATTCAGCAACGCGCCTTGCATTCCCGGTTTGGGAAGCGGAGATAAGCGTAATCGCCGGTGCGCCGTGAGTCACCTGCGGCACGGCGCTGGACGCACCGGGCTGAGCGTTCAGCGCGCCCCAGCAATAGCCTGCCACCCACGCTAACTGCGTGGGCGAAAGATCGGACGTCGCCGCCTGCAGCCGCGCGAGCTGCTCCGGGGTGAGCGGCAGCGCCGGCGTAAAAGGAGCCTGTGTTGTCATGCGTTATTTTTTCCTCAACCTGCAACCACCCAAACGCGGATTTCCGGCTCTGGCAATCCGATAATCCGTAAATAGATGCCAATAGCGCAGGCGATCGTTTCAGGGTAAACCGACGGCCAGAGAGCCTTAATCGCGGCTTACGTTCAGGTCTGCACCGGGTTTTAACATCAGGGGATAAGGTAACTCAGTGAAAGAATGCGTATGAAAGAAAGGATGGCAATAACAAATAACTAAATGCGCTAACCGCTTTTATAGGTACTGAATATCGCTGAAAGCGGTTATCTATGTTGCTGATTATTAATTAGAAATTCAGATGGCATCGGGCAGGAAATAACTGAAGGGCAAAATTCTCGCACGCTGTGAAGCGGCATTATTTTATTACCGCCGCTGCGTACCCTTTGGATGCCTAATCGGAGACCGCTGTCAGGGAGCGTGCTGACTGAGGGGAGCCGCGAAGTCTATTTCCTGATACGGCATCGATACTGGCAAGAATAAAATGAGTCAATATAAGTAAAATAGGGATAACCCAAAGGCAGCGCTCTGGAATAGCTACGAGCGGCTAACTCGGTATAAACCGGGCCGCTCATCAATTGTGGGTTAACATAGCTGACGATTATGCGTGAAGGCTAGTAACTGGCGATAAAACGGGAGCTGATAGCCCTATCCAGGCCCCACGGCCCGCAGCCTTGTATAATCAGCATAATACAAATAAGGATATAAGACGGCTCGGGTAAATAAAACAGCCAGCTATACCAGGTCAGTATATTCAGGCCGCCCGGTATATGGTGCAAACCCACGGTAAATAGCGCTACAGTGTTGATAATAATGAGCACCAGCGCACCTGGTCGGGTCAGAAACCCTACGGCGACCAGCAAACCGCACAGCATTTCGCACAAAGCCACAAATACAGCCATAAACGTTGGGAAAAATATGCCAGCCTGAATCATAGTTTCCAGCATCAACGCCTGGTTTTCAGGCACAAACACTTTATTAAAACCTGAAGCGAAAAAGAATAAACCCAGAGCAATGCGCATTAACGTCAGCGGTAAATATTTAGCGTTTCCCGGCGAGTTAAGCAGAGGTCACAGGATCTTCGGCATAATGACTCCGAATTTATTAAAGAATACGCCATCATAAGTTCTGCCAAAGTGGCAGTCCAGCCGCAAATAGAACCACTTTGTAGCCAGGCAGAATAAGCAGCCAGTTTAAACCAGCTTTAACATATTTATGTAATATAATGATTTTTAACTTAATCAATAATATATGCTCCAGTGTATTCTCCTAAAAAGCTCCAATTTATAGGCTTCCAATCACCGGTCTCAACGCCGGCTAATTTTAAAAACGCTGGACATCGCTTAAATAAACCCGATGGCACTATTCTTTAAAGTATCCCCGCCGGGTTTAATTAAATGGCAGCACGTTGTTATTTATTAAGGCAGAACGCATATATTTCACTTGCCTGATATTTCGGGGATAGCAATCCCCCTTACTGGCAGCTATGAAAATAACGATTTGCAGGAAGTGACTAATAGATTACAAAAATCGCCTTTCCTGCAGACCAGAACTTCGCTTATCGCAGCCGCATAACACCGCCGCAACCGCCGGCTTTAGCCTACCCGACAACGATGCAGCCAGCGTCGCCGCGTGAAATTTCGGGCTTTAATTAATGCTAAAAAACGTTAATTCCTGTACCCTACGCCGGTTTTTTTGCCATTTTTGCCACTCTGCGAGTCTGTTATGCCAACCGTACTGTTTAAAGATTTCACTTTCGAAGCTGCTCACCGTCTGCCGCACGTGCCGGAAGGCCATAAATGCGGGCGCCTGCACGGTCACTCTTTTATGGTGCGCCTGGAAATTACCGGGGAGGTCGACCCGCATACCGGCTGGGTGATGGACTTTGCAGAGTTGAAAGCCGCGTTTAAACCCACGCTGGATAGCCTCGATCATTACTATTTGAACGACATCCCCGGGCTGGAAAATCCTACCAGCGAAGTACTGGCGCACTGGATTTGGCAGCAAATGAAACCCAATTTACCTCTGCTGAGCGCCGTGCTGGTAAAAGAAACCTGCACCGCAGGCTGCGTCTACCGCGGCGACTAATTCCCGCCTTTGCGGCAGGCATCAAACTCCCCTTTAAACCGCCATGTTAGGGTTGTGCCCTCAGGAAGAGAGGAGCACAGATGGCGGACGACTACGACGTAATTATTATCGGCGCCGGGGTTGCAGGCAGCGCCTGCGCCCTGCTCTGCGCCCGCGCCGGGCTTTCGGTACTGCTTATCGAGCGCGGCGAGCAGCCCGGCAGTAAAAACCTCTCCGGCGGCAGGCTTTACGGCTACGCGCTGGCGGACATCGTTCCCGATTTTCAAACCAGCGCCCCGCTGGAGCGGCACATTACCCGCGAGAACTTCTCCCTGCTCACCGCCGATGGTGATACTACGCTAAGCGGCAACCACCCGGTGAACGAGTCGTGGAGCGTGCTGCGCGCCCGGTTCGATCCCTGGCTGGCGGCCCGGGCCGAAGCGGCGGGAGCGCAGCTACTGTGCGGCGTGACGGCTGAGCGCTTGCATCAGCAGGGAGCGCGCATCGCGGGCGTAGTCTGCGAAGGCGAAGCGCTGACGGCACGGGTAGTGGTGCTGGCGGAAGGGGCAAACAGCGAACTGGCGGAACGCAGCGGGCTGCGCCCGGCACCGGCGCTGGAAAGTATGGCGCTGGGTATTAAAGAGACGCTCGCGCTCGATCCGGCGCTTATGCAGGCGCGCTTTCGGCTGGAAGAAAATGGCGGCCTCGCCTGGCTGTTCAGCGGGCATCTGTTCGGCAGCCAACCCGGCGGCGCTTTCTTATATACCAACCGGCATACGCTGTCGCTGGGGGTTGTCGCGCCGCTCTCTTCGCTGCGCGACGGCCCGGCGGCGGCGGCGACTTTGCTAGGCGCCCTAAAAAATCATCCGTCGGTGCGCCCGCTGGTGCACGGCGCAGAGACGCTGGAGTACGGCGCACATCTGGTGCCGGAAGGCGGCCTACACGCCCTGCCAGCCCGGCGCGCCGGCGCGGGCTGGCTGCTCATCGGCGACGCGCTGGGCACCTGTATTAATACCGGGCTGACGGTGCGCGGCATGGATATGGCGTTACTGAACGCGCAGGCGGCGGCAGAAACGGTCATCGCCCATATCCGCGGCCCGGCTTCGTCACTGCCCGCACTTTACGCCAGCGCGCTGGAAGGCAGCCCGCTGTGGCAGCAGCTCCGGCGCTATCGCCATCATCCTGCGCTGCTGCAAAGCAGCGTCTGGTATCAGCAGGCGCCGGTTTTCTGTCGGGATGTGCTGGCCGAGATGAGCCGCGCCGACGCGCAAGTTTCTCCGTCCCTTTGGCGAACGCTGCTGCGCCACGGCCACCGCGCGGGCTTACGGCGGCTGTCGGCTACTTTACTAAGGAGCTTGAAATGTCTGTAAATGAAAGCCTCGCCCGCAATAGTTACGCTGCGGCGGGGCAGTCGCATATTGTATTGGCGGAAAACATCAGTGAGGCGCAGTTCGCACTGCTGGAAAAAGTCTGCCCCGCCGGGCTGTTTCAGCGCAACGCGGCGGGCGTGGCGATGATAAACTATCGCGGCTGTCTGGAGTGCGGCTGCTGTCGAGTGATTGCGGGCTCTTCAACGCTAAAACAGTGGCGCTATCCGGCATCGGGTTGCGGAATAGCGCTGCGCTTTGGTTAATTAACGTAAGGATCTCTGCGTGACGCTACTTCGCCTGTTGAGACAACATCCCATTATTGCTGCCGTAAAAGATAACGCCAGCCTGCAGCTTGCTATTGATTCCGAGTGCCAGTTTATTTCGGTGCTGTATGGCAATATCTGTACCATCAGCGCGATAGTCCAAAAAATTAAACAGGCCGGAAAGATAGCCTTTATTCATGTCGATTTGCTGGAAGGCGCATCAAACAAAGAAGTGGTGATCCAGTTTCTTAAGCTGGTGACCAATGCCGATGGGATAATCAGTACTAAAGCCAGCATGCTGAAGGCCGCCCGCGCCGAAGGCTATTTTTGCATTCATCGGATCTTTCTCGTGGATTCCATCTCTTTTCACAATATCGACAAGCAGGTCGCCCAGTCGAACGCCGACTGTATCGAGATCCTGCCGGGCTGTATGCCGAAGGTTCTGAGCTGGGTAACGGAGAAGGTGCGCCAGCCGCTGATCGCCGGCGGGCTGGTCTGCGATGAAGAAGATGCCCGCAATGCTCTGGCCGCAGGCGTCGCCGCGCTCTCTACCACCAATACGGATGTCTGGGCGCTGGCAAAGAATCTCAATCGCTAACGCTGCGGCATGCCGCCAGCGCCTGCAGCACCTCTTCCGCATCCCCTACAATTCCCACATCCGCAGCGGCGAACACCGGCGCTGCGGGATCGGTATTAATCGCCACGATAAACTCGCTTTGATTCACTCCGGCCATAAACGCCGCCGCACCGGAAGCGCCGGCGATAATACAGACGGCCGGTGCCACTGCCTGGCCGGAAACGCCCAGCATACGCTGCTCGTCGCAGCCTCCGCACATTATCCGCTGGCGGGTAAACCCGAGTTCAGCCTTCAACGCGTGCGCCAGTTCGGTGAATACAGGCGCACTGGCCCCCTGCCCGGTAGCCAGCACGGCGCGTGCAGATTGTAATGGATGCATAGGTCGTTCAAGACACTGCGGCGGCGAAAGCGCGGCGCGCAGCGGGTGCGGTACGACATTTTCTTCGCTCTCCGGCATTAGCGGATATGCCGCATGCACGGTGGCATCTCGCGCCACAGAGATACACAGCGGCAGCGAACTGTAGGCCAGCATCGCCGTCAGCGCACTGCCATAAGCCGCCTTCACTAGGGTTTTATCCGCCACGCTGCACTGGCTGACGCGGCACGCGGCGCTGCCCTGCAGCCGCCAGGCGAGGCGGGTTGCCAGTTCATCGCCCTGCGGCGAACCGGGGAACAGCAGTAGCGTAGCCGGTTGCTGTTGGCATAGCGCCTCAAGCGGTGCCAGCAGCTGCTCCGCCATGAAAAAAGCGCCAGATACCCGCCACAGTATCTGCGGTTGATTCTCCAGCCGATTATTGGCCAGGAAGGCGGCAAGCTCCCGTTCATCGCCCGGCTGCAAAACAATCATTGCGATGGTCATCAGCGCATCCTCCGGCTCAGATAGGTTTCCCAGAGCCGCTGCGCGCTCTCTCGTGCGCTGTCGGCGGCGATAATCTCGCCAGCCCGCTGCGAGGCTGGCCTTGTTAGCGCCGTGCAAGAGAGCGCCGGCGCGCGGCAATCACAGAACGCAACGCGGTCAACCGTTGCATTCGCCGCCGCCAGCCTGGCGCGCATCCCCGGCACCCGCAGCGCCATTTGGCCGCGGTTTTGCACTATTAATACGGCTGACCCGCTCAGCCGCCACTGGCAGCGCTGACTAAGCGTGTCACACTGCGCCGTAAAGCCGCCCGTCTGTGGGTCTGCCTCTAACCCGGTGACGCCACCGAGGCAGGGCCAGCCGAGCATTTCCG
The DNA here is from genome assembly GCA_945271245.1 of uncultured Enterobacteriaceae bacterium. GTDB lineage: Bacteria > Pseudomonadota > Gammaproteobacteria > Enterobacterales > Enterobacteriaceae > Apirhabdus > Apirhabdus apintestini. The sequence continues at coordinate 36,325 of CALYPF010000002.1, forward strand.
CCAGCAGCCAGCCGGTCTGGCCGTTCTGCCCTTCACTGCTTTGGCTGCCCAATAACACCAGCGAAATTGCCTCATCGTTAACCCGCTTGGCAATTTGATGGGCCACTAATGCCGGAGCAAAACGCACATCCGGCGCGCCGGTCACCAGCGAGCGGTGGGTAAACCCCAGCGCCGCTAAATGCCGCAGCAGCGGGATTGCGCGCTCGTCGCCAATCGCGATAGCGCTCAGGGACAGCAGTGGATTATGCTCTTTTGCCTGGAGCATTAGTTCCGCCGCTCCCTGTTCATCATTTCCCATTGTCACGCGCATTAATTCCGGCGTCGGCCCGCTATTCCCCTGTGCCGCCGTCTGCCAGTCAGCCTCACTCAGCATGCCGAGATCCGGCTCGGCTTTAAATGCCAACAGAATGTTCATTGTCTCTTCCCTGCGCCGCTGGGCCGCCGTCGGCGGCATCAACCAGCGATAAATTTTTAGTTTCCGGCGCCCACAGCATCGACACCACCAGCCCGCCCAGCAGTACGCCAACCAGCAGCAACAGCGTGGTGCGCATGCCCCAGTTTGCCAGCGCTACCGGTAGCAGGCCGGTGCTGATTGCCGCACCCAGCCGGCTCATGGATGTCGCAAATCCGACGCCAAGCGAGCGAATATCGGTAGGAAAGCTTTCCGCTGGCAGGATGCCCACCAGGTTGCTGGCGGCGGAAATTGTCATGCTAAATAGAGTAAACAGCAGCAAAATCGCCGGTCCGTGCGCCGGTGGGGTGAACGCCAGCGCGGTAAGCGTAATCGCCAGCAGCAAAAAGCTGCCGATTAAAAATTGCCGCCGGGAGAGTAGCCAGGTGAGTACCAATCCCAATACGGCGCCTACAATAAGCAGCATATTCAGTATCAGGCTGGCGGTTAGCGCATCTTCCAGACCGATGGTTTTCGCGATGGCCGGTAGCCAGGTGTAAATCACGAACCACGGCACTACCAGGCAGATAAAAAACAGGCTGTTGAAGGCCGTGCGCCGCCAATAGCGGGCGGAAAACAGCGTGCTGATGCGACGAGTGGTAGCGACAGATATTTCATCCCCCGGCAGGACATTGGCGCCGAGAAAGCGCCGCACAATATCGTGCGCCTCGCTGATACGCCCCTGACGCATTAGCCAGCGCGGCGACTGCGGGGTACCAAGCCTCATAAGTGTAATAATTAATGCCGGTAGCGCGGTCGAGGCTAGCAGCCAGCGCCATGCACCGGGCGCGCTTTCAATCCACGCATGGCCGGCGACGCTCGCCAGCACGTAGCCGATGGTCCAGACCACGCTGAACATCCCAAGCAGCATGCCGCGATAGCGTTTGGGGGAAAACTCGGCCAGCAGCGTATGGCCAACCGAATAGTCGCCGCCCAGACCAAAGCCTATCAGGATGCGCAGCAAGATAAGCTGCTCGGGTGAGACGACAAAAAACTGTAAAAACGAGGCCAGCGTGATGAGCATAAAACTGAAGGTAAAAATCCGCTGGCGCCCAATACGATCCGAGATCCAGCCCAGGATCAGGCTGCCGAGAAACAGGCCGAATAGCGCAGAACTGCCAATTAGCCCTTCCTAAATTGGCGTGAGCTGCATTTGCGGCTGAAGTGAAATCATGGCGTAACCGATAACCCCCAGCACATAGCCGTCGGTCAGGTGCGCGCCAAACGTCAGCCCGGCGATACGCCAGTGAAAACGGGTAAGTGGAAGGTCGTCCATACGTACCGGTGACGCGTTCATCGTTCCCTCCCTTGTACGAAGAATGGCTTCCCTGCCGGGAAGCCATTAAGACGGTTATTTCTCAATTGGATAGATAGTGCCGGTATTCATTATGCCGTTCGGATCGAACTGTTTCTTCAGCCCTTCCAGCAGCGGCCAGGCGGTGCCGTGCTCCATTTTCGACCAGTGTACGCGGTGTTTGCCGATACCGTGATGGTGCACCATGGAACCGCCAAGATTGATCGTCTCTTCACAGATAATTTTGTTCAGCGGGTTGTGGTATTTGTCTATCTCTTCTTCCGGTTTGCAGTCCACGACGTTGTAGTCATACACGAAGTACATGTTGGTGCCGTTAATGTAGCTATGAGAAGAGTGACCGCCCAGCATCGTGATGTCATCCGCATACGGGAATTCTGTACGGATACGGTGAATAACGCGCTCATAAATTTGGTGGATGCAGCTCCAGTCGCCGGAGACTTCGGTCGTGAAACCCATGTTGCCAGTTTTCAGGATTTGTACCCGCTCGGCGGCCACTTTTTCCGGCCCCCAGTTCAGGTTATTGAACCAGTTTTCAATTAATTTGCTGTCTACGCGCTGGCACTCAGGATAGCGGGCAACGATGTCCGCGATGCCTTCCCCGGTCGCCTGTGCAATACGCGGGTTACCTTCTGCCATAAAGATCAGCACGCATTTACCGTCGGCGAAGTGAGTAAAGTGCTGGGAGCCGTCTTCTGCATCGTACAGGCGGGCGATCGACGGACGATATCCCTCCACCATCACTTCGCGCAGAATGTCGAAACCGAGCTTCATGTCATCCAGGATATAACCGTAAAACAGGTTATTTTCCGGCATAAATTTAAAAATTTTTACCGTAACTTCGGTGATGTAGCACAGCGCCCCTTCGTTACCGATGATGATATGGCGAATATCCGGCCCGGCGGCGCGGCGCGGCACGTTTTTAATGCGGGTGACGGTGCCGTCTGCCAGTACCGCCTCCAGCCCGACCACCATATCTTCAATCGCGCCGTACAGCGTGGAAAATTGCCCGATGCTGCGGGTCGCCACCAACCCGCCCATTTGTGCCAGCGGTTTTGACTGAGGCGAGTGGCCGGTGGTGTAGCCTTTAGCACGCAGCGCATTTTCTAATATTTCCAGCGGTACGCCGCACTGGGCGGTGGCCTGCATATTCTCAATATCAATATCGATGATTTTGTTCATGCCAGAACCGTCAAGAACCAGCGAGTTTTTTACCACGGTTTCCAGCCCGCCTTCGGTGGCAGATGCTCCAGTGCGCGGAACGCCGTTGATTTTGTGCTGATTCATGAACGAAAGCACCCGGGAAACCTGCTCGGTCGAACCTAGTTTCACTACCGCCGCCGGCAAAGGCAGGGTAAAGACGCCGTGAATATCGGCATATTTTCTGAAGCGATCGACGCTGTTTTTCTTCAGTACATTTTCATCGGTAACGACACGCTCAGGGCCGACGATTTCTTTGACCTGTTCAACAATTGCTTCGCGGGATAAAGACATAGTATTTCCTTCCTGATTTAAGAGTAAATATGCAGCAGAAACCGCCCAGTTTCGTTTTCAATATGTTTAAAGGCCCGGAAGAATTAACGGACTAAATATCCGCCATCGACGACCAATAAATGCCCATTCACGTAATCTGATGCGCGGCTGGCGAGAAATACCATGGCCCCCATTAAATCCTGAGTATCTCCCCAACGATTAGCGGGAATATGATCGAGCACGCGTTGATTGGTTTCCGGATTACTGCGCGTGGCGGTAGTAATATCCGTTGCGTAATAGCCGGGCGCAATACCATTAACCTGAATATTATATTGTCCAAGTTCATCACAATAAGATTTCGTTAGGCCAGCAAGAGCGTGCTTGGTTGCTGAATAAGCCGGAGACCACTGGCCGCCCAAATAAGAAAAAAGAGAGCAAATATTAATAATTTTACCGCTCTGCTGGGGGATCATTATTTTTGCCGCTTCATAACTTAATTCAAACGCGGCGGTCAGGTTAACGTTAATCATTGGGTCCCAGTCCGCACGACCAAAATCCAACACTTTATTAAGCTTACAAATACCGGCGTTATTCACCAGGATATCCACGCTGCCGAATCGTTCACAGCAGGCGGCGATAATATCGCGCGGGGCGCCGGGGGCGGTGATATCCACCTGCATAAATTCAACCTGAACGCCCTGCTGTTCAATTAGCTCGCGGGTTTCGCCGTTATCCATAATAAAACTTGGGATAAATAGGTTAGCGCCTGCTTTCGCCAGCGCCAGCGCAAATGCCTGCCCGAGGCCGCTGTTGCCGCCGGTCACAATAGCGGTTTTGCCCTTTAGCGAGAAGAAATCCATTGAAAACGCATTGAGAGATTCGATTGACATAGCTGGCTCCGTATTCCTTTAAGCAAAAAAAAGAAAGGCGACTTCCCCCAAAAGAGGGAAGTCGCCTTTCTCATATTCTCTGGCAACTGAGCGCAATTTTTAACACAGCCACCAAGCATTGAACGTGACGAGAATCACAGCGTTTTATCGCACATATTTTAATTCAGTAAAAGAGAGAAGCGTGATTATTCTCACATCGTCATTATCATCGACATGCTATTTGTAGTCGCCATTACTAGAGACGATGAGAAAAGTAATCTGCCCCACAAAGGGCGGCTTACTTTTCTCTTTTTTTTGCTCAATAAAAACGGGAATATGCTATGCAACAACACTCATATAGACGCTGGATAACGCTCGCCATTATTAGTTTTAGCGGCGGCGTCAGCTTCGACTTAGCTTATTTGCGTTATATCTATCAAATACCCATGGCAAAATTCATGGAATTCAGTAATACCGAAATCGGCCTAATTATGAGCACGTTCGGCATTACCGCCATTATTTTATATGCACCAAGCGGTGTTATTGCCGATAAGTTTTCACACCGCAAAATGATTACCTCTGCGATGGTGATTACCGGGTTACTTGGACTTATTATGATGACCTATCCACCGCTGTGGATGATGCTTATTATTCAGGTCGCGTTCGCCGTCACTACTATCCTGATGCTGTGGTCGGTCTCGATTAAAGCCGCCTCGATGCTCGGCTCGCATAGCGAACAAGGGAAAATTATGGGCTGGATGGAAGGGCTACGCGGCGTGGGCGTCATGTCGCTGGCGGTATTTACAATGTGGGTTTTCTCACGCTTCGCCCCGGATAATCCCAATAGCCTGAAAACCGTTATTTTTATTTACAGCGCTGTTTATCTTCTGCTGGGGATCCTGTGCTGGTTTTTTGTTAGCGATGGCGATAGTCGGCAGCATGAGGCCGAGAGCAGGCATAGTAAAACGTTTCAGATTGGCGATATCCTTTCCGTACTGCGCATTGGTACCACCTGGTATTGCAGCATGATTATCTTCGGTGTGTATACGATTTACGCCATCCTGAGTTACTCCACCAATTATCTTACCGAAATGTACGGGATGTCGCTGGTCGCCGCCAGCTATATGGGCATCGTGATTAATAAAATCTTCCGCGCGATTTGCGGGCCGCTGGGCGGTCTGATTACAACTTATAGCCGGGTGAAATCCCCCACGCGCGTGATTCAGATTCTGGCGACCATTGGCGCGCTAACGCTTATCGCCCTGCTGGCAACGAACCGCCATCCCCAGTCTGTCGCCATTGGTATTACGCTCATCCTGCTGCTTGGCTTCACATGCTATGCCTCGCGCGGCCTCTATTTTGCCTGCCCCGGAGAAGCGAAAACCCCAACCTTTATTATGGGCACCACGGTAGGAATTTGTTCCGTTATCGGCTTCTTACCTGACGTATTTGTCTACCCGATTGTTGGCCGCTGGCAGGATACGCTGCCCGCCGCGGAGGCCTATCGCAATATGTGGCTGATGGGACTTGCCGCAATGTGCATGGTGATTGTTTTTACTTTTTTGCTATTTAGAAAAATACGCGCGGCAGGCGCGCGCGATAGCCAGACCGAGACGACGCCTCCCCCGGCGCGCGAAACCGCATGACATCACAGGCATAAAGGAGAAATGGCGATGTCCAAAAAATACATCATTGGCATTGATGGCGGCAGCCAAAGCACGAAGGTCGTCATGTACGATCTCGATGGAAACGTGATTTGCGAAGGTAAAGGAGCGCTCCAGCCGATGTACACGCCGGATGCGGACACCGTCGAGCACCCGGATGACGATTTATGGACCTCCCTGTGCTGCGCCGGGAAAGATCTGATGCGTCAGTTTACCGGCGATCCTGCTGATATCGTCGGCATCGGGCTGGGTTCTATTCGCTGCTGCCGCGCGCTGCTTAAAGCCGACGGTACACCGGCCGCGCAGCTAATTAGCTGGCAGGATGCCCGCGTGACGCGCCCGTATGAGCACGCCGACAGTAGCGTTGCCTGGGTTACCTCGTTTTCCGGGTATTTAACCCATCGCCTGACCGGGGAGTTTAAAGACAATATCGCTAACTATTTTGGGCAGTGGCCGGTGGATTACCAGACCTGGGACTGGAGCCGTGACCCGCAGGTTATACGCAAGTTTCAAATCCCCAGAGAGATGCTATTTGACGTACAGATGCCAGGCACGGTGTTAGGGAAAATTACCTCACAGGCCGCGCAGGTTACGGGCTTTCCCTGCGATTTGCCGCTGGTATGTACTACCAGCGATAAGCCGGTAGAAGCGCTGGGCGCAGGGCTATTAGATGATAAGACCGTGGTCATTTCGCTGGGCACCTATATCGCACTGATGATGAACGGTAAAGCCCTGCCGACCGATCCGGTTCACTACTGGCCGATTATGTCTTCCATTCCGGAAACCTTGCTGTACGAAGGCTACGGCATCCGCAGAGGAATGTGGACCGTGAGCTGGCTGCGGGACATGCTGGGCGAATCGCTGTTAAAAGAAGCGGCGGCCAGCGGCGTATCGCCGGAAGATTATCTTAATCATAGGGCCAGCGCGGTTTCCCCGGGCTGTGACGGCCTGATGGCGGTGCTGGACTGGTTAACTAACCCCTGGGAACCCTATAAACGCGGAATTTTTATCGGCTTTAATGCCACTATGGACTATGCCTGGATGTATCGGGCAATACTCGAAAGCATTGCGATGACGCTGAAGAATAACTACGACAGTATGGCGGGCGAGATGAACCATTACGCCAGCCGGCTTATTGTTACCGGCGGCGGCTCTAACAGCGACCTGTTTATGCAGATTTTCGCCGATGTTTTCAATTTGCCAACCCAACGTAATACCATCAATAGCTGCGCAAGTTTGGGCGCCGCGATTAATACGGCCGTCGGGCTGGGGCTTTATCCTTCTTACGAAGACGCTATTCGTAAGATGGTACACGTCAAAGACATTTTTGAGCCTGTGCGGCAAAATGTCGAACGCTATGCGGCGATAAACCAGGGAATATTTAAAGAGCTCCCCCGCTATACCGATCCGATTTTGAAAAAGTCATATGCTATTTTTCACGGAGAGGTTAACGAGGAAGAGAGCATTCAAAGCTGGTCTAATGCCTGACACAGTAAGCCGGTAGCGATTCGCGCCGGCGGCTTCTTTTAGGCGATGTTTAAATACTTGTGCGTCTGCATCGACAGGCGCCAGTTTCTCGCAATGCAGGTGTCAATGCACAGCCGGGTAGCCTCTTCTTTCTGGCTAATAGGCTGAAGCGCAATTACGCGCGGCTTATCGTCGGTAAGCGTTTCCAGCAGCTCATCCAGCGCCTCGATATCGCGCGCGCGCCCCACCGGATGTTTAATTTCATTAGCGCGATGAAGCGCCTGAGACAGTACTTCATAACCACCGCGCATATTAACCTTTGGCGAGACGGTGACCCAGGTATCGTGAGAGCAGCGTACTTCATGCGTGCCGCTGGTTTCAATCTGGCAGCGATAGCCATTTTGCTCCAGTAAATGGGTCAATGCCGTAAGATCGTGAATGCAGGGCTCGCCGCCTGTAATAACGATATGGCGCGCCGTCCAGCCCTGACGCGCGATAGCCGTAAGCAGCTCTTCCGCCGTTGCCGCTCCCCATTTATCGCTCTCTTTGGTTTTCGCCAAAACGCTGAATAGCGACACTTCCCTGTCAGCAAGCTTGTCCCAGGTATGTTTGGTGTCGCACCAGGGGCAGCCGACCGGACATCCCTGTAGCCGAATAAAAATGGCGGGCACGCCGGTAAAATAACCCTCGCCTTGTAGGGTCTGGAACATCTCGTTGATGGGGTACTGCATAATTATCTCTGTTGAAGAACAAACGGTAAGTATCGCAGATTAAGCGCAAACGATCAGCCCGGATTGGCGCGGTATATCGCACCCGGCTAACCGCAGGGCAAAAAAATACCGGCCAAATGGCCGGTATTCGTAATTCAGGAAAGACGATTACGCCTGACCTTTAATCTCTTTACGACCGTTATACGGCGCTTTTTCACCCAGAGCTTCTTCGATACGAATCAGCTGGTTGTACTTAGCAACGCGATCGGAACGGCTCATGGAACCGGTTTTGATCTGGCCAGCCGCAGTACCTACCGCCAGGTCGGCGATAGTTGCGTCTTCAGTTTCACCGGAGCGGTGAGAGATAACAGCGGTATAGCCCGCGTCTTTCGCCATCTTAATAGCAGCCAGAGTTTCGGTCAGAGAACCAATCTGGTTGAATTTGATCAGGATGGAGTTAGCGATGCCTTTCTCAATACCTTCTTTCAGGATCTTGGTGTTAGTAACGAACAGGTCGTCGCCAACCAACTGGATTTTGTCGCCCAGTACTTTAGTCTGGTAGGCAAAACCGTCCCAGTCAGACTCATCCAGACCGTCTTCGATAGAAACGATCGGATACTGCTTGGTCAGATCTTCCAAGAAGTGAGTGAACTCTTCAGAGGTAAACGCTTTGTTGCCTTCGCCGGCCAGCACGTATTTACCGTCTTTGTAGAATTCTGAAGCCGCGCAGTCCATCGCCAGAGTGATGTCTTTACCTAACTCATAGCCTGCAGCTTTTACTGCTTCAGCGATAACGGCCAGCGCTTCTGCGTTGGAACCCAGGTTCGGTGCATAGCCGCCTTCGTCGCCAACGGCCGTGTTCATGCCCTTAGACTTCAGGACCTTCGCCAGGTGATGGAAAATTTCAGAGCCCATACGGATGGCTTCTTTCACCGTCTTCGCGCCCACCGGCTGGATCATGAATTCCTGGATATCGACGTTGTTATCCGCATGCTCGCCGCCGTTGATGATGTTCATCATCGGAACCGGCATTGAGTATTTACCCGCAGTGCCGTTTAGTTCAGCAATGTGCGCATACAGCGGCATGCCTTTAGAAGCAGCGGCAGCTTTAGCGGCGGCCAGAGAAACGGCCAGGATAGCGTTCGCGCCGAATTTAGATTTATTTTCGGTACCATCCAGATCAATCATGATCTTATCGATGTTAGCCTGGTCTTTCGCGTCTTTACCCATCACAGCTTCAGCGATTGGGCCATTAACCGCCGCAACGGCTTTGGTTACGCCTTTGCCCAGGAAACGTGATTTGTCACCGTCACGCAGTTCCAGCGCTTCACGGGAACCCGTTGAAGCACCTGACGGGGCCGCAGCCATACCTACGAAACCACCTTCCAGATGAACTTCTGCTTCAACAGTCGGGTTACCACGAGAATCGATGATTTCACGACCGATGACTTTAACGATTTTGGACATTAGGTTTTCCTCAAGTCACTTAGTTAAACTAAAACTCCGTATTAACAGCGCGCCGACCGTACTTTCATATTACCGCCATTCCGGCTTGCCTCTTTGGCGCTCTCACCAACTCGTTGAGTCAGGCTGCGCTGAGACTGGCGCATGGCTGCGCGCTGTCAGTATTAACTATCTTACTTCTCTTGCCGCTTCTGGTATTCACTGGCCGCTTTGATAAAGCCGGTAAACAGCGGATGCCCGTCGCGCGGGGTTGAGGTAAATTCCGGGTGAAACTGGCAGGCGACAAACCACGGGTGATTAGGCACCTCAATGATTTCAACCAGCTTATCGTCCCCGGAACGACCCGCGATCCTCAGGCCGGCCGCTTCAATTTTATTCAACAGCAGATTGTTAACTTCATAGCGGTGACGATGGCGTTCCACAATGGTCGGCGAACCGTACATCTGGCGCACCAGACTATCGTCAGAGAGCTGGCACTGCTGGGCACCAAGGCGCATTGTTCCGCCAAGATCGCTCTCTTCCGTACGCACCTCAAGTTCACCGTTCTCATCACGCCATTCGGTGATTAAGCCTACCACCGGATATTTACAGTCTGGCACAAATTCAGTTGAGTTGGCGCCTTCCATCCCCACTACGTCGCGGGCAAATTCAATAAGCGCCACCTGCATTCCCAGGCAAATGCCCAGGTAAGGAATATTGTTTTCACGCGCATAGCGCGCGGTAGCCACCTTTCCTTCTACGCCGCGATAACCAAAGCCGCCAGGGATCAGGATAGCATCCAGCCCTTTTAGCATTTCGACGCCGCGGGTCTCAACGTCCTGCGAATCAATCAGGCGGATATTCACGGTCTGGCGATTCTTCAGGCCCGCGTGTTTTAACGCCTCAATAACCGATTTATAGGCATCGGGCAGTTCAATGTATTTCCCCACCATCCCAATGGTGACTTCACCCGCCGGATTCGCCTCTTCATAAATGACCTGCTCCCATTCAGACAGATTTGCCTCGGGACAGTTCAAGCTGAATCGTTTACAAATATAATCATCCAGGCCCTGGGATTTCAACAGGGAAGGAATTTTATATATGGAATCGACGTCTTTCAGAGAAATCACAGCTTTCTCGGGAACGTTACAGAACAGCGCGATTTTCGCGCGCTCGTTAGCAGGAACGACGCGGTCAGAGCGGCAAATCAATATATCCGGCTGGATGCCAATCGAGAGTAGCTCTTTTACGGAGTGCTGGGTCGGCTTAGTTTTTACTTCACCGGAAGCAGCCATATAAGGCACCAGCGTCAGGTGCATATACAGCGTATGCTCGCGACCAACTTCTGCCGCCATCTGACGAATGGCTTCAAGGAAAGGCAGTGATTCAATATCGCCGACCGTTCCGCCAATTTCGACCAGAACCACATCGTGGCCTTCGCCGCCTTCAATGATGCGTTCTTTGATGGCGTTGGTGATATGCGGAATAACCTGCACCGTCGCGCCCAAATAATCGCCGCGACGCTCTTTGCGCAGTACATCGGAGTAAATACGCCCAGTGGTAAAGTTATTACGGCGCGTCATGCGGGTGCGAATAAAGCGCTCGTAGTGACCCAGATCCAGATCGGTTTCAGCGCCGTCTTCGGTCACGAATACTTCCCCGTGCTGGATAGGACTCATGGTACCCGGATCGATATTGATGTAGGGATCCAGCTTCATGATGGTCACATTGAGGCCACGCGCTTCAAGAATAGCTGCGAGGGAAGCTGCGGCAATGCCTTTGCCCAGAGAGGAAACGACCCCGCCGGTCACAAATATATAGTTCGTTGTCATGCTGAACCTGAGAAGTTAGGTTTAAGGACGATGGAATAACCAAGACGGGAAACTAGTATACCCGAACAGCAAGGCTCCCACAAACATTCCTTCTTCGCCGCTTACCCGGCACAGCCGCAGCGCGAAACCAGAGAAATTAATGATTATGGGAGAAATGTTTTTGATGTAAATCAACGAGTTGTTCCCCACGATTGATAATAGTTCCATCTGGATATAAAAAGACGTTATATATCATATTCCTGACGTTTAACCTGCTGCCAGGCGTCTTCCATTTGCGCTAATGAAGCCTGCTCCATTTGCAGCCCCTGACTGGCAATGATTTGTTCAACCTCGCGGAAGCGGCGTTCAAATTTATGGTTAGCCTGCGCCAGAGCCATTTCTGCTTTAGTGCCTAAATGTCGCGCCAGGTTCACCGTTGCAAATAGCAGGTCGCCCACTTCTTCTTCAAGCTTACGCTCATCGACGACGGCCTGCGTCGCTTCATACATGACTTCATCCAGCTCTTCATGGATTTTATCCACTACCGGCCCTAGGGTAGTCCAGTCGAATCCGACGGCGGAAACCCGCTTTTGAATCTTTTGCGCGCGCATCAGCGCCGGCATCGCTTCAGGAATATCATCCAGCGCGGAGAATTGTGCTTTTTCAGCGCGTTCGGCGCTCTTAGTCTGTTCCCAGTTCGCCAGTATCGCTTCAGAGTCAGTAAACGATGCCGTACCAAAGATATGCGGATGGCGGCGCTCCAACTTGTCGTTTATTGCCGCACAAATATCATTAAAATCAAAGTGGCCCTGTTCCTGAGCCATCTGTGCATAAAATACTACCTGAAAAAGTAAATCACCCAGTTCACCGCGTAAGTCCACATAATCTTCGCGTGCTATCGCATCCAGCACTTCATAGGTTTCTTCCAGGGTATGGGGCGCTATCGATGAAAAGGTCTGCTTTTTGTCCCATGGGCAGCCGATTTGCGGATCGCGCAGGCGCTGCATAATGCCAAGAAGACGTTCTATTTGATTCATATGATTCCCTGACTTTACTGTCTCGTCCATGGCACGGTGCGCCTGACGAGCCGGAAATATCAGCGCCAAAACGCTATTGCCGCGCCGGCGCCGCTGATTTTTATCCGCCGTGCAAGCGCCGCGCATCAATGATATCCGGCACCTGATTCAATTTACTTAATACGCGCCCCAGCACCTGCAAATTATAGATTTCAATAGTCATATCAATGGTCGCTATCTGCTGCCTGGTATCGCTACGGCTGGCGACGCCCAGTACATTCACTTTTTCATTAGCGAGAATGGTGGTGATATCACGCAGTAATCCGCTGCGATCGTTGGCGCTGACGCGCACAACCAGCGAATAACCGGCGGAATAGCTCTCCCCCCAGACGGCGTCCACAATACGTTCTGGCGCATGCGCTTTAAGTTCGCTTAGCTGGTCACAGTCGGCGCGATGAATTGAAATCCCGCGCCCCTGGGTGATAAACCCCACAATCTCATCGCCCGGAATCGGCTGACAGCAGCGTGCGATGTGGTGCATTAAGTTACCGACGCCTTCCACCACAACCCGCCCATCTTCTTTAGACCGCTGCTGCGACGCATAGGTTTTTTGCTGCAATTGCCTTAGCGCAGCGGCATCCTGCTCTTCAGCGCTGGGCTTATTAAACTGCGCCTGCAGGAAATTAACCATTTGATTCAGACGAATATCACCGCCGCCGATTGCCGCCAGCAATTCATCCATCTCATTAAAGTTGTAGCGCGGTAGTAGGTGTTTTTCTGCCTCTTTGAGGCTGATGCCCAAATGCGCCAGCTCATCATCAAGAATTTGCCGCCCTGCCAGAATATTTTTGTCACGATCCTGTTTACGAAACCAAGCGTGAATTTTCGAGCGCCCCCGGCTGGTAGTGATATATCCCAGATTAGGATTTAGCCAATCACGGCTCGGATTCGGCTGCTTCTGAGTGATAATTTCAACCTGATCGCCCATTTGCAGCTGATAGGTAAATGGCACGATGCGCCCGCTAATTTTCGCGCCAATGCAGCGGTGCCCGACATCGCTGTGAATGTGATAGGCAAAGTCGAGGGGAGTCGAGCCTGCGGGTAAGTCCACCACGTCACCCTTTGGCGTAAATACATAAACTCTGTCGTCAAAAACCTGGCTGCGCACTTCATCCAGCATTTCGCCCGAGTCAGCCATCTCTTCCTGCCAGGCAATCAGCTTGCGTAGCCAGGCAATGCGATCTTCATAGCCGGAACGAACGCCCGCGACACCGCCTTCTTTGTATTTCCAGTGCGCGGCAACGCCCAGTTCGGCCTCTTCATGCATTTGTTTGGTACGAATTTGTATCTCGACCGTTTTACCGGCCGGACCGAGCACAACCGTATGAATAGACTGATAACCGTTGGGCTTAGGATTAGCTACATAGTCATCGAACTCATCCGGCAGGTGGCGATAGAGCGTATGCACAATTCCCAGTGCCGCATAGCAATCTTGCAATCTTTCAGCCACGATACGCACCGCGCGCACATCAAACAACTCATCAAACGACAAATGCTTTTTCTGCATTTTGCGCCAGATACTGTAGATGTGTTTTGGTCGCCCGTAGACTTCCGCTTTCACACCTTCTTCTTTGATGGTCTGGCGCATGCGGGTTACAAATTCATCGATGTAATGCTCGCGATCAATGCGCCGTTCGTGCAGCAGCGTTGCGATACGTTTATATTCGGTAGGCCGCAGATACCGAAAGCAGTAGTCTTCCAGCTCCCACTTTAACTGCCCGATACCCAGACGGTTAGCCAGTGGCGCATAAATATTGGTGCACTCTTTCGCCGTAAGTACCCGTTCATCTTCAGGCGCGTCTTTCACTTCGCGCAGATGCGCTATGCGCTCGGCCAGTTTTATCACTACACAGCGAAAATCATCCACCATCGCCAGCAGCATGCGCCGAACGTTGTCTACCTGTTCAGAAGAGACCGCATCGTCGGTATGCGTCGCTTTAAGCTGGCGGATAGCGTCCATATCGCGCACGCCGTGAATAAGGTGGACCACCTGTTGCCCGACGCTTTCGAGCAGAACTTCTTCAGTAACCGCACCGCCGTCCACCAGCGGGAAAAGCAGCGCCGCGCGCAGAGTATCCGTATCCATACTCAGCGTTGACAGAATTTCGACCATTTCGACACCGCGCCATAGCAGCAGAGATGCCTGCGGATGCCCCTTAATTTGTTGTTCGCAATAATGCCAGGTTTCAGTTAAGCGTTCGCACGCCTGGGCGTTGATTCCCAGGCTTGATACCCATTTATCAGGAACAAATTCACCCGCTGTATTGAGATGTGCACTTCTTACCGCAACCATTCTTTTCTCCTTCCAGGCATTCCAGGAGCCTTTAATCTCAGCCCTGGCCGGCGATTTACCGCGCCGATATCCACCTGAGCTGCTTTTACCTTCTCCCGCAAACTGCGTATGCGTAACGTCTATCCAGACAACTGAACAGACAAACTATCTCCCCTGGGAAGGTGACAATTTATTTCAGCACCTTTCAAAGAGCGCCATAGACTCCAGATGCCCGGTGTGAGGAAACATATCCAGCATTTTTAATTCCATTAGCCGATAACCTGAACTGCACAATTCTGCGCTATCGCGCGCCAGCGTACTGGGGTTGCAGGAAACATACACCACGCGCGACGGTGCCAGCGCGGCAATCTGCCGCATGACGCCTGCAGCCCCTGCCCGCGCAGGATCGAGCAGTACTTTATCAACGCTCTGCCTCGCCCACGGCTGATGAACGGCATCCCGATCCAAATCTTCTAGCCAGAAGCTGATATTTTCCAGGTTATGGTAACGCGCATTATGACGCGCGCTGGCCACCAGCGCCGATACGCCCTCCACCCCAGTCACCGTTGCGACATGCCGCGCAATGGGTAAAGTAAAATTACCCATACCGCAAAATAAATCGAGTACGCGATCGTCTGGCGTCAGCGCCAGCCAGTCAATGGCCTGCGCGACCATTTGCTGATTCACCGCATCGTTAACCTGGATAAAGTCTCGCGGACTAAACTGTAAGCGTAGCCCCTGTGAGACATACCAAGGCTGGTCTCCGTAAAGGCATTCGAGGGTATCACTCCCACCCGCCAGAAAAAGCGCGACATCGTGTGTTTGCGAAAAACGTTCCAGTTTTTCTTTATCATGCGCACTTAAAGGCTGAGTGTGGCGCAGTACCATCAGTATTCCGCTATCTGCCTGCACTAATTCAACGTGGCCCAAACTTCGCGCGCCCTGCAGGGCATCGAGGCAGATACGCAGCGGGGCCAGTAATGCCTCAAGACCGGGCACCATAATAGGGCAACAGCCTATATCGACCAGTTCATGAGAATTCGTTTTCCGAAACCCCATTTGCAGTTTTTTCTCTGGCGCAGAATACTTCAGGCTCAGGCGTACCCTGCGTCGATATCCCCAAGGCTGAGCGTCAATAATATGACTGACCTCATGTTTCATCATTCGTTCCAGCGCGCGCTTTTTACTAACCTGCTGTAACGCCACGCTGGCATGCTGCTGCTGGCAACCGCCGCATACGCCAAAATGCGGGCAGCGGGGCGCAACGCGCTCGGGGCTATCGTTCAAACGGCGTTTAACCGTACCCAGACTATAATTACGTTTTTCTTGTGTAAGACAGACGTCCGCCGTTTCTCCCGGCAAGGCGCCGGAAATAAATAGCGTCTTGTTCTGATAACGTGCGACTCCCTGACCAAAAACATCCAGGTCAGTAATCTCAACAGTTATGATCTTGCGCGTCGTCACGCGACGCTTTGCAGAGTAGAATTGCGCCATGATAAAAAGCTGAATCACCCGTTAATATTTGCTTAATTGTCCCATATCGGAACCCCATGACCAACTACAGCCTACGGGCACGTATGATGATACTGATTCTGGCACCGACGGTTCTCATCGGCCTGCTACTCAGTATTTTTTTCGTGGTACATCGCTACCACGATTTACAGCGTCAGCTTGAAGACGCTGGCGCCAGTATTATTGAGCCCCTGGCGGTATCCAGTGAATATGGTATGAGCTTTCATAACCGGGAATCCATTCGCCAACTGGTGAGTGTGTTGCACCGCCGTCACTCGGATATTTTACGCGGTATTTCAATTTACGATGAAAATAACCGGCTTTTTGTTACCTCCAATTATCAATTGGATCATTCGCTGCTGCGCCTGCCGGACGGCGCACCGCTGCCGCAAAGCCTGACGATTACTCAGCGCGAAGATAGGTTAATAATGCGCACGCCTATCATCTCAGAACGCTATTTCCCCGACGAGTCTGAGGTAACCGAAGCAAAGCCGGCGGATAATACAATGGGCTATGTCGCACTGGAGCTTGATCTTAAATCGGTGCGTCTGCAGCAATATAAAGAAATATTTACCTCCACGCTGCTGGTCTTATTTTGCGTATCTATTGCGCTTATTTTCGCCTGGCGTTTAATGCGCGACGTCACCAGCCCCATACGTAATATGGTTAATACCGTCGATCGTATTCGCCGTGGCCAGCTTGATAGCCGCGTTGAAGGTTTCATGCTGGGCGAACTGGATATGCTGAAAAACGGCATTAATTCTATGGCAATGTCGCTGACAGCCTATCATGAAGAGATGCAACACAATGTTGATCAGGCGACGTCAGATCTGCGCGAAACCCTGGAACAGATGGAAATTCAGAATGTAGAACTGGATTTGGCGAAGAAAAAAGCGCAGGAGGCGGCCAGAATTAAATCTGAATTTTTGGCCAATATGTCTCATGAGTTGCGCACGCCGCTTAACGGCGTGATTGGCTTTACGCGCCTGACGTTAAAAACCGATCTTAGCCCTACGCAGCGCGATCACCTGAATACCATCGAGCGTTCAGCCAATAACCTGCTCACTATTATTAACGACGTGCTCGACTTTTCTAAACTTGAGGCCGGTAAACTTATTCTGGAAAGTATTCCCTTCCTGCTGCGCACCACGCTGGACGAAACGGTGTCGCTGTTGGCGCACTCCGCGCATGATAAAGGACTGGAACTGACGCTGGATATTAAAAACGATGTCCCTGATAACGTGATTGGCGATCCGCTTCGTTTCCAGCAAATTATTACCAACCTGGTGGGTAACGCGATTAAATTTACCGAAAACGGCAATGTGGATGTCATTGTTGGAAAACGGGCTATCAGCAATAACAAATTACAAATTGAAGTGCAGATCCGCGATACAGGCATTGGTATTCCGGAAAAAGATCAGTCACGCCTGTTCCAGGCCTTCCGACAGGCCGATGCCAGTATCTCACGCCGCCACGGCGGCACCGGACTGGGACTGGTTATTACGCAGAAGCTGGTCAATGAAATGGGAGGCGATATCTCCTTCCACAGCCAGCCAGGGCACGGTTCGACTTTCTGGTTTAACATTAATCTCGATCTCAATCTGAATGCCGTGCCGGATATGTTTTCGCAGGAGGCGCTGGCGGGAAAACATATCGGCTACGTTGAGGCTAACCCTACGGCGGCCCAGGGAACGCTGGATATGCTGAAAGGGATGTCGATGCATATTACTTACAGCACCTCGCTATCGGCACTGCCGGAAGACCGCTATGACTGTATTTTGCTAGGTGTTCCGGTAACGCTGCGCAATCCACAGACCACGCTGATGTCCAAAATAACTAAAGCCGCCACCATGACCAACTGTCTGCTACTGGCGCTACCGAGTCAGGCTCGCGTAAATACCGAGTTGCTCAAACGCGATGGTGCAACGGCCTGTTTACCAAAACCGGTAACGCCCACGCGCCTGACGCCGCTGCTGTTGGAACACTGCGCCTCTCTGGCTACTCCGATTATCGATCGCGGCGTGCGCGACGCGCGGCTATTGATGACGGTGATGGCGGTCGATGATAACCCGGCGAACCTGAAACTCATCGGTGCGCTGCTGGAAGACAAAGTGCAGAGCGTTGTCCTGTGTGAAAGCGGGACGCAGGCGCTGGAAAGCGCACGCCAGATGTCATTCGATCTTGTCTTAATGGATATACAAATGCCGGATATGGATGGAATTCGGGCCTGTGAATTGATCCATCAATTGCCACAGCACCAGCATACGCCGGTTATTGCGGTGACTGCCCACGCCATGGCCGGCCAGCGAGAGAAATTATTAAGCGCGGGTATGAACGATTATCTGGCAAAACCCATTGAAGAGAAAAAACTTCATACGCTGCTAATGCGTTACCAGCCCGGCGGCGGTATCCCCATGATTGCAGAGGAGCCGACAGCGCCAGTGGTCAATCACAATGCGACGTTTGACTGGGATCTGGCGCTGTATCAGGCCGCCAATAAACCGGATTTAGCCCAGGACATGCTGCATATGCTGCTGGCATTTTTACCTGATGTACACAGCGAGGTTGAAGCACAGCTGGAGGGGAAATCCCCGGCAAGGCTAGTGGATATGATTCATAAGTTGCACGGTAGCTGCGGCTACAGCGGCGTGCCGCGCCTCAAAAATCTTTGTCATCTACTGGAACAGCAATTGCGCAGCGGCATCGCGCCGGAAGACTTAGAACCAGAGCTGCTGGAGTTACAGGATGAAATGGAAAATGTGGCCCGGGAAGCGCGAGCTCTCCTGAAGGCGCAATAAAACAGATTCTGACGGGATTAGCTGGCGCACTGGCAGGAGTTGCTCGCGGGAGGACCTCCTGCTTCCGAAAATGAAACCCGCGGGTACGCAACCGTAGTTAATTTCCCGGTTTCACCTGCCAGATAAGGAGTTACGCCGGTGATTACTGTCCCAGGGACTGACCAATCGCCAGGATTTGTGCAATATTCTTTGCCGCATTGCGAATATTTATAGCCGCATCATCCAGCGCCTCTTCCAGTGTGACTATGCGTGCTAAGACGCTAAACATAGCGTCTACACCGCGCTGATAAACCCTATCCGCATCCTGTTCCAGGCTACCGCTGAGGATGATAACCGGTTTCGCATATCGCTTTGCGAGCTCCGCCACGCCGGCCGGTACTTTTCCACAGGCCGTTTGGCCATCGGTTCTTCCCTCGCCGGTAATAATAATATCGGCGTCGCGCAGCTGCGTTTCCAGGCCAAGGGCATCCATCACCATGTGAACCCCTTGGCGTAATGTTGCACCACAAAATGCGCTTAACGCGGCGCCCATTCCGCCTGCAGCGCCGCCGCCGGGTAGCGACAGTACATCAATTGCCATATCGCGCTGAACAACCTGCGCAAAATGCACCAGCGCGGCGTCCAGTTGCGCAACCATTTCCCGCGTAGCGCCTTTTTGAGGGCCAAATACCGCAGATGCGCCTTTTTCCCCGGTAAGGGGATTATCAACATCGCAGGCGACCTCAATAATGCATGAAGCCAGGCGCGAATCGAGCCCTGAGGTATCAATGCGTTCCAGTTGAAGCAAAGCCGCACCGCCGGATGGCAGCGCTTCTCCGCGCTTATCAAGGAGCCGTACGCCCAGCGCCTGTAGCATGCCAGCGCCAGCGTCATTGGTGGCACTACCGCCAATCCCGAGAATAAATTTGCGCGCGCCGGCATTTAGCGCCGCGAGAATAAGCTCCCCCGTCCCTCGCGACGTAGCAACCATAGGATCCCTGTCCTTTTTATTCACCAGTGCCAGCCCGCTGGCAGCGGCCATTTCAATAAAAGCGCAATGTCCGTCGTCGGAAAGCCCATAAAACGCCGCTACGGGCTTTCCCTCCGGCCCGGTAACACTTACCGAAACCAGGCGCCCCCGCGTCGCCTCCACCAGCGCTTTAACCGTGCCTTCACCACCATCGGCCATTGGCAGCAGTGCGTATTGCGCGCCAGGAAATACTTGCCGCATACCGTCAGCAATATTACGGGCTACATCCATTGCGCTCATACACTCCTTCCAGGAATCAGGGGCAATCACGATTTTCATGGCATCTCCTTTATCATCACTTCGCCGGATGCCTTGCTTAAACAGACGCAAAATTTTGAGCATATATGGCGCAATGATTTCATTTGGACAACGGCAGCAATGAGCGTAGCACCGCAGTCACCGTACTGTTATGAATAATAGAAGACAGGTGCTGCAGGCAAAGTGAGGAAATAAAAATCAGAGCAGGGGCAGGTTCGCCGGGGCAGCGCCCGGCAGCCATGGCGCATTCATTCAGTCTGACAAACTGCTCGCCCAGGCCTCTAGCCAGGGAATGGCTATCATTTCTGGCTCAGGATGCTCTGTTGCATCTATCGTCAGTAGTTCACCAATGCGCGACGCGCCCTGTTCCTGCAGTAGGGCGTCGAACTGTTTCCCCGCCTGACAGAACCGCTCATAGCTACTGTCGCCCAGAGCTATTAGGCCGTAGCGCATGGTCGGTTGCCATCCCGCATCCTGCAAAGCGGAAAATAGCGAACGAATATTATCTGGCAGATCGCCCTGCCCCGTGGTTGACGTTACAATCAGCGTATAAAGTCCGTCATAGCGCTGCCAGTCCTGGAGCGACGGCTCTTCAAACACGGTGGACTGATGCCCTTGTTCGCTCAGAATTCGCTGTGCCTCTTCTGCCACTAATAGCGAATTGCCATACACTGTACCAACGAATATGCCTATCTCCGCCACTGTTTATCTCTCCCTGCCATCGGCTATCGTGATGTCATCCTGAAGATTCATTTGTGGAAACGCAACCCTTTCTATTTCGGGGATAACGCCAGACCAGCCAAAATGGGATATTGCCTGCATCCACGGCCAGTCTAGCCCGGCCTGTAGCTGCAATGGCTTGCCGGTCGCTGGATGAATTAATTGCATTTCACTGGCGTGTAGCATTAAACGATCGCAGCCAAAATGCAGCGCCGCAGCGCGATTTTGCCGCAGATCGCCATGTTTGGTATCGCCGATGATGGGGTGACGCAGGTGCGCCATATGCCGACGCAGCTGGTGACGGCGGCCGGTTTTAGGCATGAGTTCTACCAGGCTATAGCGGGCGCTGGAATAGCGCCCTACTGCAACAGGCATTTCACTCGTCGCAAGCCCCCGGTACTGCGTCAAGGCAGGCTGGGCTGCTTTGTCCTGGCGCGCATATTTGTCTGCGATTTTGTCCAGCTCTTCAACGAGGGGATAATCGAGTTCAGCTCCATCCTGTAGCCAGCCGCGCACAATCGCGTGATAGCGTTTTTTAATACGATGTGTTTCAAACTGCTGTGCCAGCTCGCGCCCCATCTCGCTCGACAGGCCCATGAGCAATACGCCTGATGTTGGGCGATCAATGCGGTGTGCGGTGAAGACATGGCGCCCAATCTGATCCCTCACCGTTTGCATGACCACTACCTTTTCATGGCGGTCGAGCCAGCTACGATGCACCAGCCATCCGGAAGGTTTATTAACCGCCACTAGCCATTCATCCTGATAGATAATTTCTATCATGGGTTTTCACCGTCAAATAGCGCATCCAGCTCCTGAAGCGCTTCCAGTATTGCTTCACGCTCGGGATTACTGACATCCAGCGCCATTTCAAAGTAAGGCGATACGGCAAAAGCAACGGGGAGTGGGCGATCGCCATCCAATAATGCGTGCATTCGGGGCAGCAGTACCCACTGCAGCCATTCGTGCGGGGTGAGCGTGTCCATACAAAACGGCTGATCGCTATTTAGCGCTTCGATGCCCGGCGCTTCCCCTTGCCAAAGCTGACGCTCACGCAGAACGTGCTCTACGTGTAACAGCCGCTGACGCACTTCGTTATGGCGATTCATAAGACCTCGCTACATTTTACTGGCGACATGACGCATAAGTATCCGAGACTTGAGAAGTGTTTCGGCATTTGCGTCAACAGGAATAACGCACAGGATAACATGCCCTCGAAACGGCCTGAATACCGATAAAAAAAGGGAGGGCGCTGAAAAATCAGCGCCCTCCGGTTTCGTTTTGCAGCAATCCAGCTACCTTCAGTGCTCCCTGCTCATCCGTGACAACTTTTCCTTTGACCTTCCTGGCTCGCTGTCCTTCGCACTTGCTTCCTGCTCATCATCCTGATGTACGTTACGCCATCCTGACGCACGTTGTGATCTTCATGATCCGCCTTCTGTCCCGTCCGGCTCTCATTCTCCATCCTGGAGGTGTCCTTTAACGCTTATCCCGCGCTGGTCCTTCGCTTCGTCCTGAAGCACTTCCCTGCAGCGCCACTCCAGCGTAGTCCTTTCAGAAGAGACATCATCCTGATATCTGCTTGCTGTTCAACGCTCCGTGTCGATGGGCATAGATTCGCTGATATCCGCCCAACTTACAATACACTCAGATAACTCTTACCAGCCGCACTATCTGTCAACTACGGACATTATTTTTTAATCTATTGATATTAAATGGTAAAGTTGAACACAGTTAAGAATAAGCCCCTAAAGTAAACAGCGATATCCCACAGTGGCTGTGAGAGATATCTTACAATCGATAGGGGTAAAAACTGCCATGAATCGCCGGGGCTGCGAGAAGGCATGTACATAGAGAGAAAAGATAGATTTTAAGTGCATTTTTTCAGAGCGCCTGCATTCTGTCAACAACCAAACTGCCCCATAAAAAAGGGAGGGCGCTGAAAAATCAGCGCCCTCCGGTTCGTTTTGCAGCAATCCAGCTACCTTCAGTGCTCCCTGCTCATCCGTGACAACTTTTCCTTTGACCTTCCTGGCTCGCTGTCCTTCGCACTTGCTTCCTGCTCATCATCCTGATGTACGTTACGCCATCCTGACGCACGTTGTGATCTTCATGATCCGCCTTCTGTCCCGTCCGGCTCTCATTCTCCATCCTGGAGGTGTCCTTTAACGCTTATCCCGCGCTGGTCCTTCGCTTCGTCCTGAAGCACTTCCCTGCAGCGCCACTCCAGCGTAGTCCTTTCAGAAGAGACATCATCCTGATATCTGCTTGCTGTTCAACGCTCCGTGTCGATGGGCATAGATTCGCTGATATCCGCCTGCCTTACAAGGTACCTGAAATAAGTTCATTTAAGGCTTACGGCCTGGGAACATAGAAATAACAACATAATTATATGATATTTATATAAAAAATATCTAAAGCATAGAAATATACCGGCTCCGTGGACAGCTATTTCCCACATACAGTGTAAGAGATCTCCTACACAGTTAAGGTGGAAACTCTGTCAGCAAACTATGGGGACAAGTAACGATAAGAAAAGTGCCAGCGTGGGGGCGAGTATTATTCGCTGTGCTGTTCCTGGTTTTTCAAGGATAACCTCTCCGGTGAGGTTTGATAGAGACACGATTTCCATATCATCTTCCGTTGTCGCAAGGAAGACCGTCGGCGTTTGTTTCAAACGACGCTGCATTACTAAATGCCCAATCAGGTTTTCCTGCACCCGTCGGAAATCATCTTCACTCCATGTCTGCAGCAGCGTAATCGCCCGTCCGTCCAGGCTGACCTGCATATCGCCGGCAAACTGAGTAGAGTAAAAATTCTGCGCATCCTCCTGAAGCTGGATATCAATAGCGCGCTCTACCGCATCAAGGCCTGGCCGTATTGAAAAAGGCTGAGGCAGCCAGAATACGCCGCGCTCATCCTGGCTTACTGTACACGGTGAAGGTATGCCAAGCAGCGCTTCACTATAAGGACCGCATCCATTATGGCGACGCCATGCGTCACAGTAACGCTCAGTTAAATCGGACAATGCCCGCTGCGTATCGTTCAATTTCTCTCTCCTGACCGGGTAAGCTACACTACGCGCCAAGTGTACCCGCTTTTATAAGGTGAAACATGGCCGAATATGATAACCATCTGACTCTGAATTCTCTGACGCTCGGAAAGCACACCGAGTATCGCGATATTTATGATGCGACGCTGTTACAGGCAGTCCCACGAGCCTTAAACCGCGATCCGCTGGGATTGCAAGCCAATAGTCTGCCATTTCACGGCGCGGACATCTGGACGCTGTATGAACTTTCCTGGCTCAATACGCACGGTCTGCCGCAGGTCGCCATTGGTCACATTGAACTTTGCGCCGATAGTCAGAATTTGATTGAGTCTAAAAGTTTCAAGCTTTATTTGAATAGCTTTAATCAGACGCGCTTCGCAAACTGGGAAGAGGTGCAAATCGCGCTGGAGCGTGATTTACAGGCCTGCGCACAGGGCGAGGTACGCGTTACGCTACAGCGATTACAGGATATTGAGGGAAGCCCGCTGGCCGCTTTTGCTGGCGAAATTATCGACGATCGGCCAGTCACAATCGACGATTATACCTTTAATGCCGACCATCTCTCCGGAGCCGGCGACAACCGCTTGATTGTTAATGAAACGCTTGTGAGCCACCTATTGAAATCAAACTGTTTGATAACACATCAGCCCGACTGGGGTTCGGTTCAAATACAGTATCGCGGCCCGCGCATTGACAGGGAAAAGCTGCTCCGCTATTTGGTTTCTTTCCGCCATCACAATGAGTTTCATGAACAGTGCGTCGAGCGTATCTTTATGGATATTCAGCGTTTTTGTAACCCGGAATCGCTCAGCGTTTATGCACGCTACACGCGTCGCGGCGGGCTGGATATCAACCCCTGGCGTAGTAATACCGACTTTACCCCGGCGCCCGGCAGGCTGCCCCGACAGTAACAATGTGCCATTTTTTAAAGCAGCAGGTTGTTAAATAAGGCTACGCGAAGCTATTGTAACTCCAGCGGGCGCGCATTTTCGCCCCATAAGGAGTCTACTTGATTACACATATCAGCCCTCTTGGTTCCATGGATATGCTATCGCAGCTGGAAGTCGATATGCTCAAGCGCACCGCCAGCAGCGATCTGTACCAACTGTTTCGCAACTGTTCTCTCGCCGTTCTAAATTCCGGCAGCCAGACCGATAGCAGTAAAGAGCTGCTATCGCGTTTTAAAGACTTTGATATTAACGTGCTGCGTCGTGAACGCGGGGTAAAACTGGAGCTGATTAATCCTCCGGAGAAAGCCTTCGTTGACGGGCGCATCATCCGCTCGCTCCAGGCTAACCTGTTCGCCGTACTGCGTGACATTTTGTTTGTTAACGGTCAGATTTCATCCGCAGGGCATTATCAGCATCTGAATCTGGAAAACAGCATTCATATCACCAATTTAGTGTTTGCCATTATGCGCAATGCGCGCGCGCTTCACGTAGGCGAGGCTCCGAATATGGTGGTCTGTTGGGGCGGACACTCCATTAACGAACACGAATATTTATACGCTCGCCGCGTGGGAAATGAACTTGGTCTGCGCGAGCTAAATATTTGTACCGGCTGCGGCCCCGGCGCGATGGAAGCGCCAATGAAGGGCGCCGCCGTTGGCCATGCTCAGCAACGCTACAAAGACGGACGTTTTATCGGGATGACAGAACCGTCGATTATCGCCGCCGAGCCGCCTAATCCACTGGTTAATGAATTAATCATCATGCCTGATATCGAGAAACGCCTTGAGGCGTTTGTCCGCGTCGCCCACGGCATTATTATCTTCCCGGGAGGGGTTGGTACCGCGGAAGAACTGCTTTATCTGCTGGGGATTTTAATGAACCCACATAACCAACATCAGGTATTACCGCTGATCCTCACTGGCCCTGAAGAAAGCGCCGATTACTTCCGCGTGCTGGATGAATTTGTGGTGAATACTCTTGGCGAGCAGGCCCGGCGCCACTACGAAATTATTATCGACGATCCGGAAAGCGTGGCGCGTAAAATGAAGAAAGCGATGCCACAGGTGAAAGAGAACCGTCGCGAAACCGGAGATGCCTACGGTTTTAACTGGTCGCTACGTATTGCGCCGGAACTGCAGATGCCGTTCCTTCCAACGCATGAAAATATGGCGAATCTTAACCTTTACCCAGACAGACCTGCAGAAGAGCTGGCAGCCGACCTGCGCCGAGCGTTTTCGGGCATCGTGGCAGGCAACGTTAAAGAAGTGGGCATCCACGCCATTGAGCAGTTCGGCCCGTATAAAATTCACGGAGATGCGCGTTTAATGCAACGCATGGACGATCTACTGCAGGGCTTTGTCGCTCAGCATCGTATGAAACTCCCCGGTAGCGCCTATATTCCCTGCTACGAAATTTGTACCTAATTGATATTTCGTCAGCGGCTCCTCCGACGGGGCCGCATTTCACATTTATGCTGACTTCCACGCCCTGCGCCAGTATTTTCCTCCACCAGGCGAACAGGGTTACACAACAGGTAACCTCCTCTTCAGAGCGTACTTTTTTGTAAAGAAGCGTCATTTCATATCAAAATGTATAAAATATGCGTATTTACCTCTTTTCTCTTTCAATACCATATTTTCACATAATTACTCTACTAAATCGCATACACTGCGCGTTTTCAGCGGGTTAAATACAATAAATAATTATGTGTAAGAGCTATTTTCTGAGAGAAGGGGAACAAATTTAGAACAAAATACCAACAATCACGGGGTAAAAGGTATATTAAAGCATTTGAGATCGAGATCACTGATAGTTTTACGACGAGTCGGTATCTTTCCGCCCGTTAATAGTTACGGGTAAAAATTACAATAATCCCGCTTAACGCAGCATTTCATTTTATGGTCACGCATATTTTTACTGTGATTAACTAATACCAGGTAATATTCGCTCTTCTGGAGAACGACAATGGATACTGTTACCAACGGTGCAAAACTGATCCACCCCAGCGGTTGAAAACTGATCCA
>CALYPF010000003.1 GCA_945271245.1 uncultured Enterobacteriaceae bacterium
ATCAGTTTTCAACCGCTGGGGTGGATCAGTTTTGCACCGTTGGTAACAAAAGGCGTCTATAACGGCAATATCAGTAACGTCGAGTCGGCTATCGCTGACTTTATCAGCCGCGAGGAAGAACGCGCCCGCCGCCGTGAAGTTAAAGAGTCCTTTGTTCAGACCCAACTGGCCGGGCTGGCGCTGGGTTTAATCAGCAACACCCATATGGACAGCGATATCGGCGTTATTTATGGCCCTGCAGGCATGGGTAAAACAATGGCGCTGAAGCGCTATGTGGAGATGAATAAGGGCGCGATCCTGATTGAGGCTGACCCCGGCTACACCGCCAAAGTGCTGCTACAGGAGCTGTGCGCCCGCCTCGGCGTGAAGAAGAACGGCAATATCCATGAGTTAAGCGAGGAGTGCATACAGGCGCTGACGGGCACCGGCTGGGTTGTCCTGGTGGATGAAGCCGAACTGCTTCCCTACCGTGCGTTGGAAGTACTACGCCGCATCCACGACCGTTCTGGCGTCGCCATCGTGCTGGCGGGCATGCCACGCCTGCTGATTAACCTCAAGGGGTCTCGCGGTGAGTTTGCTCAGCTCTACAGCCGCGTGGGCATGGCGTTAGATCTTGAGGCCCACAAGGGCAAGTCCGAGGTCGAAGACTTCAACACCATCCTCGCCAGTCTGCTGCCGGATGATGGTGATGACGTTATTACCGCTCCGGGGGTTGCTGAGGCTTTCCTTAAATATTCAAAGGGCAATTATCGCCGCATGTTCAAGCTGGCGCGGGGTGTTGTTCGTGCCAGCGCTATCGGTAATCAGGGTATCAGCGTCAAGTTAATTGAAACTTACGCGCAACTGTTAATTCACTAATGGAGTAACGGGTCATGGATAAACAAGTTCTTAACTGCCACCGCTCACGCGCCAGAATGGAGATTCAGACTCACGGCGGACGTGTCACTGGCTGGCATCCTAAATTACCCATTGTCTACGCTATTGCACCGCTTAGCGGCCCTCTGTGGCCGGTAGTGGAAGTGGCCGAAAAATTGGGCGGCGTGATAAAAACCATCCGGACATCAAATATCGACGGTTGTACCGTTATCTGGAGGTAATTATGCCGGTCACCCTGGTAATTAAACTAACGCATACGGAGGACGGCATTAACGTTGAGTCAGAAATTAACACGAAGGCAGATTATCACTGCATTCATGAAATGGCGCATGCGACTGCGACAGTTGAATATGCCCGACGCGCAGCTGAGGAAATAAACGAATTACTTAACAGGCGTAATACACACTGGAGACATTAAATGCCGATAGAGATGAAAATTATCATAGAAGAGGATGCTACTGGTGTTGGCACCCGCATTATGGCCGAAGGTCCGTGTACCGAGGCTGAGGCCCGGCAAGCACAATTCATTCATAAAACGGTAATTGCTGCTCTGGAAAGTCGTAAAGGCTTTAAGCGCAATGATAGCGATGTTTGTGAAGTAAAAAAATTAGTAAAATGAACTCAGAAGGAAATAAAAATGTCCACTAACAATGTTATTTCAGCGCAATACACAACCGCCCAGGCTCCGGCTGGTTACTGGGTTGATGCAAAGGGCGTATTAACACCGGAACACCTTATCAAACCGATTGATAAGGCCCGTGACCAGTTGGTCGGAGAGATTGTTGAGCGGGCTATCGCTCTGAATTCCGCGCTGGCTGAGTTTAAACTGGCAGGATTCGGTGACATTGCGGCGTTCGTTGACCTTTCAGCCAATGAGTATGGCGTGAACGTCGGAGGCAAGAAAGGCAATGTCACCCTGCATACCTTTGATGGGCGATTCAAGATTCAGCGGGCAATGCAGGATCGTATCGCTTTTGATGAACGCCTGCAGGCGGCAAAAGCCCTGATTGATCAGTGTCTGACGGACTGGACTGAGGGGGCCAGCCCCGAAATCCGCGCCATTATTAACCGCGCTTTCCAGACAGAAAAAGAAGGTGAAGTGAATACCGGTGCGGTACTCGCCCTGCGTCGTCTTGATATTACTGACGAACGCTGGATTAAGGCGATGGACGCCATCGGGGAGGCTGTACAGGTTGTGGGAAGTCGTTCTTATATTCGTGTATATGAGCGCGTGGGCGATTCAGACCAGTATCGCCCGATTGCACTTGATATTGCCGGGGTCTGATGATGAATATGAAAGCTGAGAACGCCGCACGTAATAACTATGGGCTGTATGCCGTAGGCGCGGGCCGCGCAGAGCGCAATGGCGAATGGGGTAAAGCTGCCGAACTGTGGCAATCTGCCCTGACCCACGCCCGCACCAGTCACTGTCGCCAGTGGGCTGAGACCCGTATCGCTTACTGTTCTAATGCTGCTGCACGCGGCTGGGGCGGGGTCAATGAAAGCTAAGGCTTTTAATCAGGCGCATGCGGTAGGAAGTCATTTTATATACCAGCCATGCAGAGCGCTCAGGGGCGGTTATCCGGTCAGAACCAGAGATAAAGCGCGGGATTTTAAATGTGGTTGTATTGTTGAAATAGATCGCGCTCCTTATTTTGTTAAAACAGAAACACTGACGCCTGCGGGCTGAATTTAAACCGAAATTAATCATCGTTTAATTATGGCGTAAACCGTCAGGGGACTGCTTACGCCTGAAACAAGGTAATTCATATGAAGATAGTTAATTCCGAATTCGCTGAATTTATTCAGGATTTAACGTCCTGGCATGAGCAAAAAGTCGCCGACCT
The DNA here is from genome assembly GCA_945271245.1 of uncultured Enterobacteriaceae bacterium. Classification (GTDB taxonomy): domain Bacteria; phylum Pseudomonadota; class Gammaproteobacteria; order Enterobacterales; family Enterobacteriaceae; genus Apirhabdus; species Apirhabdus apintestini. The sequence continues at coordinate 2,724 of CALYPF010000003.1, forward strand.
GCAGCTCGTCCTGGCTAAACCTGATGCATCCATATCTTTAGGTAACGGGCTGCCAGATATTCAGGCCGGTAGCGAAAAAGCAAAGGGTGTTCGTATCGGTATTATTTTGGCATTGAGTGTATTAGGTGAACTGCCATTTTCATTTGATGAGGATGATGACGATGGCGATTACTAAACCGCAATGGACTGGTATCGAAAATACGCTTAAATCTGGTGCTCCTGTGCGCTTCCTGTATCAGGGGCATGAAATTGAAGTGATGAAAATCACCGTTCGCGAAACCAAAATGGCCTACATCGTCGCGGAGGGCGGCCATGCTCTGGTGGGTTTTCTGAAAAAGGATGATAAGGCTTATAACCCTCTTTCTGAGGTGTTTCTTCGCAAGAAACTGATTAACCCTCACGCGCGAATCACGCGGTCTATTGCTAAGGAGCGCGGCGGTAAGGCTTACCTTAAGCGCAAAGAGAACCGATATATGACGGAGAAAACGCTGGAGGTAACAGATACGTTCTTCCCTACGGCGCGGACGGTGGTAACACACTTTCGCAAAATAAAAGGGCTTGAGCTGGCTCCCGGTGGGTTCGTCAGCGCTGATGTAGTTAAGGGGGGCGATAGTGCTGCTTAGAGTCACCGAAGCAATTTACCCTCAGCCCGGCGAACGGCACGAGTATTGTCTTAATGATGGAAGTTCTGTCGTCGAGTGCCCGGCTCTGCCAGCCGTTTCGCGTTTGAGGTTCTACGACAACCGTAATCACCGGATTCTGAATAAAACAGTCCAGGCATCAATGAAGGCTGCTGTTAATCAGCACAAGAAAAGATGGGGTGGAAGTCATGGCCAGCGCTAATCCGTATGCTGAACACGTTAAAACCGCCCGCAGCCACCTGCGTCGTCTGGCGACGATCGAACGCCATTTGCTCGAAATGGCAGAGTGCTGGGGTGAGCTGGATACCTGGGTGATGTCACTGCTGGAAAGACAGTCGGAACAAATTGGTGAATTATCGAAAGATCTGGACGGTTCAGTGGATGACTGGAAGCGCGGCACTGAATGGGAGGAAAGTTAATTATGGGTAAGGCTACTTATCTCGATGAACTAAATAAAGCGTGGCAGAAGGAATACCGTTTCCGCCGGAAACGTTGTCACTCCCCGTATAAAAATAGCGATAAAAACCGCTGGATTGAAGTCTGTAATGCGCATAATCGACGCGTTATGCGTAAAGCTCGCCGTTCGGTTGGTAAGTCCAATAAGCTTGGTTGCCGGAGAACGGTGCGAGGTATGTGCGCATTTCTCAATGAGATCCAGATGTGGTCGACAATATGCCGCCATAACCGCAAGGTGTCATCCGCTAAGGAGAACTGTCATGGGTAAAATGACGTTCGTGGTCGATTATCCTGATGGTCAGGAGCCACCAGTAAGCGCTGGTAGCGATATCTACGGTGGAACGTTGGTATCCGCGTCGTTTCATGATGCTATTGAGTCTGGGGATTATATCGCCTCGTTCTTGAGTTATCTTCAGGGCGGATTGTTTTGGCTTGAGGCATGGCTTGAGGTTGCAGAGGATAATGGCTGGAAATTCCAGGAGATTACCCGAAGTTACGCTAAAATCGTCGTCCCTGAGGATCAGGTCTGTAGCGTAGAGAAACTGGTCAAAGTCAGTGTCCCTGTTTTATTCCAGATGGATGTTGTAGCGTCGAAAGCACCTAGAATAGTGGAAAATTTCCGTTAATAGCATAATGGCCTTCTTCGGAAGGCCTTTTTTTGAGGGGTTTTTATATGTCTGATGGATTAAAAACGTTTAGAAATTGTGCGATTGGGGGCGTTCTTTTCTCGACCGTGACATCTATGATTCGTGGGGCTTTTGTCGAAAATCAGTTAGAGAGAATTGCCAACGGCATAGAACTTATAGCCGGAGTTGCCGTGGTGTGTGTGATTGTCTGGTTATACTCGCTAAAGTATCAATACCCTGAATTTTTCAGGAAAGCGGATAAAGCTCCTCGCTCGCACCTGACGCCCCCGAAACGTGAGCCGGAGCAGAAAACCCTATCAGCCGTTGAAAAGGCAGAAAATGCAGAGCTATGGGGCGGTAAAAAGTGATTCTGTTTAATTGACGCCATGCTGTTTTTGTGATCCAATCAAATTGTTAAAACTGTTCACCACAATTTGAAACTGGCTCAAGCCCCGCCCTGTGCGGGGTTTTTTCGTTTGAATCCCCGGAGAATTTCCCATGACCAACTATGCCAAACTCGGCGAGTACACCGCCTATAAAAAACAGGCTCAGGACGCGGCAGATCGTCGTCGCCTCAGTCTTGCCATGCTGGAACGTAAAGCCGGTGATTTGAAAAACCTGTGTGCTGTGACTATTGATGTGCCGGAATTGACCGCTCTGCAGCAGGATGCCGTCAGGGCTGAAGAGGAGATGCGGGCCGCAGTCGAGGCGGCTAATCAGGCTGCACCACTGTGCGGTGAGCACAAGATTGATCTCAAGCTTCTTATGGACATCTGACGGTTACGGGATACCAATGAAAGCAAATCTGATCCGCATTATTCACACAGGCAAATCATCCCTCGGCTGGGACGATGACACTTATCGCGATGTGCTGGCCCGCCAGACCGGCAAACGTTCGGCGCGTGACTGTACCACCGCCGAACTTGAAAAAGTGGTGCTGTACATGCGCACTCAGGGCTTTGCGCCGTCTTCCCGTGGTCGCCGTCCCCGCGTGGCGACGGGTCGTAAAGCTATGCTGGGTAAGATTGAGGCCATGCTGGCGGAGGCTGGCCGTCCGTGGGGTTATCTCGATGGTATTGTGGAGCGCATGCTGGGCGAGGCGAAGCCGGTAGAGTGGCTGAATGACGATCAGGTGCGTAAGCTGATGCAAATGCTGATTGTTGACGCGAAGCGTCACGGGAGGCTGTGATATGCGCGAGTTTGACCTTGAATCCCTCGAAGAGCTGCTGCCGGATACCGCCCGTCAGATAGCCGATGTGATAGGCTTCCCGGCCACGCAGCGGCTGATTGAGCGCTTTGGCGGTGCCTGTTTCCCGGTCGGTCGTGGGCTGCGCGGCACTGGCGAGCGCCGTCTGTCCATGCTGCGGGAGGTTATCGGCGAAGAGAACACCCGCCAGCTTGTTAAGCGTTTCGGCGGTGACAGCTCGCTGGTGATCCCCCGCTGTGCCGATGCGCTGCGGGAGTGGCGCAACCGCTGTTTTCTCGCTGAGGTTGACAGTATGCTGGCCGATGGCGAATCATTGCGCATGGCGCTCACGGTACTCGGCCCCAAATACGGCATCGGCAATACCCGTGCCTGGGCCATTGTAGCCAGCCGCCGTCAGGCAACCTCTCCCCCGGCACAGGGGGCATTGTTCTGATGGTATACCGCTTCACCCCCGTATCATGCCCTGAGTTACGCCACCCATCACAATAACCCTCACAAACTTTGTGAGGGTTTTTTTATGTCTTCTTTCCGCTTCAGTCAGCGCAGCGAGTCCCGCCTGCAGGGTGTTCACCCTGACCTGGTGAAAGTGACCCGCCGTGCGCTGGAACTGTCTTCCGTTGATTTTGGTATCACCGAAGGTTTCCGTTCTCAGGAACGCCAGAAACAGATGGTCGCTCAGGGCAGCAGCCAGACCATGAACAGCCGCCACCTTACCGGTCATGCGGTGGACGTGGTGGCTTATGTTGGCGCTGAAATTTCGTGGGACATGCCGCTCTATCAGCAAATTGCGCAGGCGTTTAAGCAGGCTTCAGCTGAGCTTTCCATTCCCGTTGAGTGGGGTGGCGACTGGAAAACGCTGAAGGATGGCCCGCACTTCCAGCTTCCCTTTGCGCAGTATCCGGCTACAGCCGCGTGATGTTCCGGGGGATCGTACTGATGGCACTCCTTAACCGCCTGGGCGAGTTAATCACCAACCCACAGGGCCGACTGTCCACCACCGATACCGCCACGATGGTAGCGCTGGTTGTCAGTTCGCTGGCGCTGCTTATCTGCGTGGTGATGGACAGGCAGCCTGATGCCGCACTGGGCTTGTATCTCGGTGCCTGGGTAACACATGCTGGCGTGCAGGTTCACCAGAAGCTGAAGGTGCCTGTTGCCCGGCCTGCGGGAGGCAAGGATGAACAGCGCAGTTAAATGGCTTTTAACCCGTCTTTTACCCGGCGTCGTGCTTTGCGCGGCGCTGGCCGGGGCCGGATGGTGGCTGCACAGCACTGGCTATGACTCCGGCCACAAGGATGCAAAAGCAGACGGCGATACGGCGCTGTCCAGGGAGAAACAGGCCCGTGCGGATGAACGTCAGCAACTGGCACAGGCCGGGCAGCAGGCGCTGCTGCAGGCAAGGGATAATGAGCGCCAGCAGCGTGAACGGGCTGACCAGCTCGCCCTCCAGCTGGCTGACAAAGAGTTTGAACTGAAGCAGACCAGCAGTCTGCTGCAGCTGAATATCAGTAAGGTGGTCAGCGATGACAATCAGGACAAGAAGACTTCTGGCTGTGGTTATAACGGGCTTGGGCCTCACGGCCTGCAGCTCTACACCAAAGCCCTCGGATACGCCGGTGGTGGTAACACCCGCGCCGGTGATAGTTCAGGACAGTAAACCACCGCGAGCGATGGTCACGGTGGCCCCGATGCCACCCGCACCGTCAGTGTATGCCGATGGCTCACAGGGGCTACCCCCGGATGCCCTATTGCAACATGCCACCGACTACGGCGTCTGGTGTCAGACGAACGCCGCGAAACTTCACGCCCTTGAGGCATTTTTCTGGCCCGTGCCGGATAAGGACAAATAGAAATGGATGCAGCCCATCTTGCCGAGTTCTGGCAGACCGCTCTTCTGGGGTTATTCTCCTTTGGGTTCACGTTCTGGATCAAGAACCTGCACGCGACGATTGAGCGTCTGCGGGAAGATAACCGACAGATGTACACCGTGTTTCAGCTCAAATCAGATGCCCTGCGCGATCAGGAAAAAATCATGAGCATGCTTGGTGAGATTAAGCAGTCGATGGAGCGCACCGGCGAGCGTATTGACCGTCTCATTGATGGTCAGGGGGCGCGTTAATGGCACACCCGAAAGCTATACGGGATGCCGTCAGGCGCGATTACATCGCCCAGGGGATCGTCCCCGAAGTGCTGGGGCCGATGCACGGGGTCAGTGTGGCGTCGGTTATTCGCTGGCGTCGGGAGTCGCGGGAGAACGGCGACGACTGGGACAAGCAGCGTGCGGCCCGTCGCCTGTCGTCCGGTGTGCCGGAGGATATCACCCGTGACCTGCTGCTGGAGTTTCTGGAGCACCATAAGCACGCGATGGAGCAGCTGCGTAAGGCCCGTGAAGGTGCAGACGGTCAGGTCGCAATGCCAGCCGATGATTACGCCAGCCTGCTGGCAAAGCTGCAGGACGGCTTTAACAAAATGATAGCGGCCAGTAAGCGCATTCTGCCGGAGACCGACCGCCTGATTGTGGCGGCAGGCGTGGTGGAAGATTTAGCCGCCTTCATCAGCGATAAACACCCGGCGCTGATGGCGGGCTTTCTGGACGTATTACCTGAGTTTCAGCAGATAGTGGAGAAAAAATATGGCTAACCCAATGATTGAGCTTGATGATCGCCTTTCGGTTCGCGTCGGAGATATCACCCGCCTCATGCTCTCAGGGGCAAATGTTATTGTCACTCTCAATGGTTGTAGTGATTATTTCGTCTGTACGACGGATGAAGCCGCTGCCCGTAAGGTGAAGTCCGGGATTATTGAAGCACTTAACCGCTGCCAGCCCCGAGAAATAGAATCAACCACCGTGGCCGATATGAAATGCGCCGCCAGAGCCTGCACAGAAAAAGTGCCGCTGGCCTATGGTCAGGCTCAGGTTAACCGGATTGTCGATTTGCTCCGGCAGGAGTTTGGCGACGGCCTGAAGCACACGGGGTTTATGGATGACCTGTGGGTGGCACTGCAGGTGGTATACGGCCCCGGTGGAGCCGTAGATTTCATTACCGATCGTCTGAATTACCGACGATAGCCGTTTCCAGTGTTTGATAAATGTGCTGAAAGTCAGTCCGTATGTCGTGCAACTTTTGCTTCTCGACGGCGATTTCCAGCACATCGCTCGACATCTGGTTTGTTTCGGCTCTGCTTAGTTTTGCCGCTGAGTGATTATGCCCGGACTGGTATTCCGTCATATAAATCTCGGTCGCCAGACGGGCAATTTCAATCTTCTGTTCGATGGTGAGTTTTTCTGTATCAGACATAAAGCCTCTCTGTTTAAAGGGTCATTGTTGGCAGCAGTATCCTGGCACAGAGGGGCTTTATTTTTAAGAGGTTAGTTATCTGTGGCATCAAAAACTTCGCTTAAAGCCTTTCGCGAGAAGATTGCCCGCATTCAGGGGGAGCTGCGCGACCGCATAGAGAGCGCAAGCTGTGGTCTGGACAGCAGCCCGGAGGCGATACAGGCTCGCCGGTTACAGGTCAGCGATCCGGTGACCGGGTTTCGCTTCTTCGTAAACACCTACTTTAAGCATCACCTCCATCACCCGGAAACCAGTGCGCTGCACGAGTATCTGTATGAGCGTCTGCCGCAGATTGTCACCAGCCCTGAGAGCGAGAATGACGTTATTGCCGCCCCGCGCGGCGAGGCAAAAACCACCCTCGGTCAGCAGCTGTTTGACCTGTGGTGCGTCGTCCTTGAACTGAAGAAATTCATCATTATCGCCTTTGACACGTCTCCTCAGTCAGCGGAGTCACTGGAGGTTATCAAGGCTGAGCTGCTCTATAACGCCGGTCTGGCGCTGGACTTCCCGGAGGCCTGCGGACAGGGACGGGTGTGGCGTATCGGCTGTATTTTGACTGCGTCGGGCATCAAAATTGAATCGGCTGGTCAGGGACAGAGTCTGCGTGGCCGTAAGCACGGCGCATATCGTCCTGACCTGGTTCACCTCGATGACCTCGAGAACGACGAGAACGTGGTGACACCAAAGCAGCGTGACAAGCTGGAGAAGTGGCTGAACAGCACGGTGCTGCCGCTGGGCGGGGCCGGGGTCAAGCTCGATGTTATCTACGTCGGGTCAATCCTGCACTACGATTCCGTGCTGGCCCGCACCATGAAAAACCCGCTGTGGAACGCCCGACGCTTCCAGGCCATCCTCGCGTGGCCGGAGAATATGGCTCGGTGGGATGAGTGGGAAGAAATTCTGCGTAGCAAGGGTAAAAATGCCGCGAAGGCATTCTATAACCGCCATGAAAAAGCGCTGCTGAAAGGCTCCCGCGTTTCCTGGGCCGCTCGCCCACTTCTGGCGCTGATGTTGATCCGCGTGCGCGTAGGCACCCGTGCTTTCGATGCGGAATACCAGAATGACCCGGTCAGCGGCGAGCATGCCATCTTCCACGGCTGTATCCATGAGTGGCGGGAGCTGGAGCCTGACCTGATTTACTTCGGTGCCTGCGACCCGTCGCTCGGCAAGCACAACAGCCGGGGCAACGACCCCAGCGCGTTGCTGATTGGCGGATGGCACCGCATCAAAAAAGTGCTGAAGGTCGTCCGTGCCGATATTCGCGTGCGCCGCCCTAAAAAGATTATTACCGATGTTATCCAGCTGCAGCGTGAGTTTGGCTGCGTAGCGTGGGCGTTTGAGTCGGTGCAGTTCCAGGACTTCCTGCGCGAGACGCTAATAGAAGAATCCATGAAGGCGGGCGTCCCCGTTCCGGCCCGCTCGGTGATCCCTTCCACCGACAAGGCCGGACGTATTGAATCCCTGCAGCCCTTTATGGAGAGCGAGCACATTCTGATCGCCCGTGCGCTCGCCACGTTGCGTGAACAACTGATGCATTTCCCGATGGCTGACCACGATGACGGCCCGGATGCGCTGCATATGCTGTTTGCCATCGCGTCGACCAGCGTGGGTAACTTTGAATTTATTCCCGTCAGCCAGCTGGAGGCGGTGGAGACTGACTCACCCTCGCGCCGCAGGCATGACGATGACGACGATTATGGCTCTGACGGGTTCGGGCCTGGAGGATGGTAAATGGACATTAAAATCGCGTTTAAACGCTTTTTTTCCCGCGATAACACACAGGCCATGCAGAGCAGTGGCGATGATTTTCTTTATGGTGATACCGCTACGCACCCCTCTACGGGGCTGGATATTCAGCGGGTGTATGCCCTGTTCAGCGCTGCCGAACAGGGCGACATTCAGGCACAGAGCGACCTGTTTACCGATATGGAAGAGCGCGACGGCCACCTGTTCGCCGAGCTGTCAAAGCGTAAGCGTGCGCTGCTGACGCTGCCGTTTTCCGTCAAACCGCCCCCGGATGCGACCGAGGCGGAGAAGAAAGTCGCGGCGGAGGCCGACTGGTGGCTGCGCCATTTGCCGGGCTTCCGCGAGATGCTGATGGATATGCTGGATGCCATCTGCCATGGCTTTTCGTGCATCGAGATCGAATGGGGCCGTAAAGGGTCACTCTGGCTTCCGTCAGCGTTCCATAAGCGACCGGCGCGGGCCTTCACGATGCCGCAGAACGACCTTGACAGTATCCGCCTGAACCGTGGCGGCGTGGGCGGCGAGGAACTGTGGGATATGGGCTGGATCGTGCATAAGCACAAGTCCAAATCCGGACCGGTGGCGCAGAGTGGCCTGTTCCGCGTGCTGGTCTGGACGTACCTGTTCAAGAATCTGTCTGCCCGCGACTGGGCGCAGTTCCTGAACCTCTACGGCCTGCCATTCCGTATTGGTAAGTATGATGCCTCCATGACCGACAGGGAGCGACTGAACCTGCTTCGCGGTATCCGCATGCTGGCCCGCGAAGGCGGTGGCATCATTCCGTCTAATGCTGAAATTTCGCTGGTCTCTCCGTCTGCAGGCCAGAGTGCGCCTTTCCTGGATATGGTGAGCTGGTGCGAGAAGGTACAGTCAAAGGTCATTCTCGGTGGGACGCTGACCAGCCAGGCTGACGGCAAATCGTCGACCAATGCGCTCGGAAATGTGCATAACGAAATCCGTCACGATCTCCTAGTCGGTGATGCGTGGATGTCGGCGGAGACGCTGACCCAGCAACTGCTGTGGCCAGTGCTGGCGATAAACGGGCGTTTTAACCCGGAGCGGGCACCGTATCTGGAATTTGATGCCCGCGAGTCCGTTGACCTTGAGCGTCTGATGACGGTAGTGAACACTGCCCAGCAGGCGGGCTTTGACATTACCGCTGACTGGGTCTCGGAGAAAAGCGGTATCCCGCTGCCGCAGGAGGGACAGACCATCCTGAAACCGCTGGCCCGCCAGCAGGCCGGTGACGCCGCACTGTCTCAGGTAATGCAGGCCCGCCTTGCTGCCCTCTCTGTGCCGCAGAGTGGAACTGACAACGTACAGCTGCAGCTGGATGCCGCTCCGCAGCTTCTGGCCATTCAGGCTACTGCCGCTGCTGAAGCAATGTTGAAACCGCTTATTACGAAGGTAAAAGCCGCCCGAAGCCCGGATGAGGTTTACGAGCTTCTTGCAGCCAGCTATCCAGCGCTGGACGATATGGCCCTGCGCGAGCTGGTCGGTCAGGCGGTGTTTATCGCCGATGCAATGGGGCAGCAGGATGCCTGATATCAACGCAGGCTTTGCCATGACCCTGCCACCGGCGCGGGCGATAGCGTACTTCCGCTCGAAGGGGCTGAAGCCCACCATGAGCTGGAAGGATATGCAGGATGAGGCCCATGCGGTGGAGTTTGCGGTGGCCGGCATCACAAAGCTGGATGTTCTCAGCGATATCCAGAACAGCCTGACGCGCTCGCTTACGGAAGGGATGAGCTTCCGCCAGTTCCAGGACGAACTGGAGCCGCTGCTGCAGCGTAAGGGCTGGCTGGGGCGCGGGCTGGTTGCCGATGATGATGGCGTGCTGCAGGGCAAAAAGCTGATGCCGTATCGGCTGGATACCATTTTTCGCACCAATATCCAGTCGGCGCATGCAGCTGGCCGCTATCAGTGGATGGTAGCGAATGCGAAAGAGCGCCCTTACTGGCAGTACAACGCCATCATGGACGGTCGCACCCGGCCTGCGCATGCAGCCCTGCACGGGCGTATATTCCGCTGGGACGATCCTATCTGGAATGTGCTGTTTCCGCCGAATGGCTATAACTGCCGGTGCTTTGTCAGGGCGCTCACGCAGGCTCAGGTTGATGCGCATCCGATTGGTGTTGAATCCTCGGAAGCGTACATGACCACAATCCAGCAGCCTTACGGCACTGACGGTGAGATGCGAACGGTTACAGCGTTTCGTGATCCGAAAACCGGGCGGATGATGGTGCCGGATGCGGGCTTTCACCTCAATCCGGGGCGCGGATATCTGGCCGGGCTGGGTCAGTCCCTTCTGGAGAAAAGCGTTGATGCCCCTCCACGTCTTGCCGCGCAGGCAGTGTATGAAACGCTGCGCAATAACCGGCTGGCCACGGCAATGAACCGCGACCTTGAGAGCTGGGTGCGCTCACTACCTGCTCGTCCCGGCAAAGACGTTCGACGCGTTGGCGCATTGTCGCCGCTGGTGCTGGCAGCAGTTAGCGACAGTACGACCCTGCCGTCGCCGGTTGTCACCTTACCGGCGCAAACGGCGGTCAGCCTGCGGGAAGCCGGTGCGTCGTGGCTGGGGCGTCTGGCATCGGCATTTCGTTACCCGGTGGCAGTGCTGCAGCGCGGCGAGTCTCTGCTGATGGTAGTGGAGGATTTAACGGGCTACAGCGTGGTTACGCTTGCCCGCAGTGCTGATGGCTTTGAGCCGGTATCCTCGGTGCCGTGGTCGCCTGCAGTTGTCGCACGCGCCAGCCTGATTGACGGGGCATTACCGGAGGGGGATGCATGAAGCTCGATATCGATATTTCTGACGAGTTCCGTGACTGGCTGGACAAGCTGGCCGCACGTTGTCAGCACCGTGAGCCACTGATGAATAAGGTTGCCGGTATCATGCTCGATGCGGTGGATGAGAACTTTGTTCAGGACGGGCGTCCCGCATGGCAGCCGCTTAAATATCGAGACGGCAAGCCGCTGATGAGGACCGGACGCCTGCACGGCTCAATTGAGCCGTTCGCCGATAACGATCAGGCGGTGGTGGGCACCAATGTGGTCTATGCCCGAATCCACCAGATGGGCGGGAAAACCCGCCCTCACATCATCCGTCCCCGGAATAAAAAAGCGCTGTACTTTAACGGACGCTTTGCGAGTCAGGTCAACCACCCAGGTTCAGATATTCCGGCCCGTCCTTTCCTCAGCCTGACGGATGATGATAACGACGCCATCCGCCAGGCGGTCATTGACCATCTTGGCGGGGAAGACTGATAAGCCCACAAAAGGCCGTTGTGGCGTTTTTTCGCTTTCGGGGGTAACGTATACCCCTGTATTGTTTTAACGCCATTCTGCGCGATTTAAACGGGTTTTAAACGGGGTTGCGCCATGCAGCCACGGTGTTACTGTCTTAATCCCCTGTATCCTCCCCCTGTTCTTACCGCTTCACCCCTGTAACTGTCGGGCATTTAGCCTGCCGCCTATCCTGTCCTCACTTTGACAGTTTCAGGACGCAATACACCGATGTGGAAGCTTGCCACCGCCTCACTTTCAGGCATCAACAAGGACAACACCGCCCGCATTCAGCTGTTTCCGGCTGGCTGGTTTGGTGCGCCGTCAGGTGGTCAGCGCTGGTTCCTGGACGCCTCACTGGCACAGCGTCTGATTGATGCCGCCAACAGCCGGGTGAATGACTACCAGTTTGACTATGAGCACCAGTCCCTGAATGCCCCACAGGCCAGTGGCCCGGTGCCTGCGTCAGGCTGGTTCAAGTCTCTGACCTGGGTGGAGGGTGAAGGCCTGTTTGCTGACGTAAAGTGGACTGAACGTGCCGCCTCGCTGATTCAGGCTGATGAATACCGCTATGTATCGCCGACCTTCCGCTATGACGAGCAGGGAAACGTGCGGGAGCTGGTCAACGCCGCGCTCACCAATATGCCTGTGCTGGACGGGATGCGTCAGGTGGCGGCGTCCTTAATGTTTTTTGATAACGGAGAAAAACCGATGAACGAAAATTTGCGTCTCGCCCTCTGCGCCATCATGGGGCTGAAGCAGGAGGCTGATGAGGCGGCTATTCAGACCGCACTGGAAGACCTGCAGAACAATCAGCTCAAAGAGGCCAACTGCTCCAGCATCGGTGCGCTGATTGACGCTCACAAGGCACAGCTGACCGCAAAAGACCAGGCCATTCAGGAAGGTCAGACGAAGATTGCCGCCCTGTCTGCCGCGCAGACCGGTTCGCCTGACCCCACCAAATTTGTGCCTGTGGCCGTGGTGGACGATCTCCGTAATGAACTGGCCTCTCTGTCCTCTCAGATTCAGGGCGACAAGGTCGAGACCCTGCTGACCGCCGCCCTGAGTGACGGGCGCGTGATGAAAGGTGCGGATGAAGACAACCTGCGCGAGCTGGGCAAGAGCAACTATACGCTTATGGAAAAGATGATCGGCACCCGTAAGCCCATCAAGGCTCTGTCACAGCTGCAGTCTGACGGTATGACGTTTGAGGGTGGCCGGGACAATAGCGTCGAACTGACCGCCGAGCAGCTGGCTATCTGCAGCCAGTTCGGTAATACCGCTGAAGACCTGACCGGAGAGAAAAAATGACCGCTATCACTGAACCCCGCGTCACGGCATGGCGCGACTGCATTCTGGTGCCGGTGCCCGTTGCCAAAGGTGAAGTTATCCCGATGGGTGCCATCGTTTGTGTTAACGCGACCGGCTTTGCCGTCAACGGCAAGGAGGATGCCACCCTGAAGTATGCGGGCTGTGCCGATGAGTCGGTGGATAACAGCGCCGGTGACGATGGTGCGCAGCTTATCAACGTTCGCGCCAATAAGGCATTCAAGTGGGCCAGCGATGGCACCATCACTCAGGCCAGCCTGCTCAGCCGCGCTTACATCGTCGATAACCAGACGCTGTCTGCTGAAAACGGCGGTACGCCTGCTGAAGGCGAGACGCCTGCAGGTGAAGCGACACGCAGCAGCGCCGGGAAAATCATCCTGATCGAAAGTGACGGCGTCTGGATTTACTGATTTATAAGGAAAATATTATGGCTGCAATCAACAAAGCCAATCTCAGCGTGCTGTTTCTGAACCTTAAAAAGTCGTTTCAGAACGGTCTGACGCTGGGTAAACCCCAGTGGCAGCGCGTGGCAACCCGCATCCCTTCCACGGGGGCGGCGAACTACTACGCGTGGCTGGAGATGTTCCCCAAGATGCGCGAGTGGATTGGTGAGAAGCAACTGACCAAGCTGCTGAAACAGGACTTTACCGTACCGAACAAGGATTTTGAGGCCACGGTTGTCGTCAAGCGCAACCACATCAAGGATGACCAACTGGGTATCTACGGCATTCAGGCTGCGGGTGCTGGTGAAAGCGCGGCGATGTGGCCGCATGAGATTGTGTTTGAGTTACTGACCAAAGGTTTCACCGAGAAGGCTTACGATGGTCAGCCGTTCTTCAGCGACAAACACGTTATTGGTGACAAAACCTACAGCAACATGGGCAAGGCACCGCTGTCCGTTGCGTCTCAGGCTGAAGCGAAAGCGTCCTTTGGTGCGGCCCGCACCAGTATGAAAAAGCTGAAAGACCGCCACGACCGTCCGCTGAACATCACCCCGGATGTACTGGTTGTCCCTCCGGCGCTGGAAGATGTCGCCAGGACGCTGATGACCGCTGAACGCCTGGAAGACGGTAAGCCGAACCTCTACAAAGGCTCTGCGGAAGTGCTGGTGATTCAGGATCTGAAAACCGATACCGAGTGGTATCTCCTCGACACCACCAAAGTGCTGAAGCCGCTTATCTTCCAGGAGCGTGAATCCCCGGATTTTGTCTCCCAGACCAATATGGACTCGGACGACGTCTTTATGCGGGCTGAGTACAAATACGGTGTTGAGTCTCGCGGTGCCGCTGCGTTCGGTTACTGGCAGATGGCTTACGGCTCCACGGGTAAAGGAAACTGACCATGAGCTACGCCACCCCGGAGGACTACAAAACCTATTTCACAGAGCGTGATGCGGTCAGCGTGTCAGCGCCATGGAACAGTGATGAGGCGGATGATGAGCGTCTCGCCCGCCACCTCCGGTCGGCGAGCGGCAGGATTGATGCGTATATCGGTGCCCGCTATCGCCTGCCGCTGCGGCAGGTGCCCGATGCGCTGCGTGATTACTGCTGCGATATCGCCCGTTACCTGCTGACCGGTAACGAGCACACCTGCAACGAAGTGATCCGCCTGCGCTACGAGGACGCTATCAGCTGGCTGAAACTGGTGGCCAGCCACAAGGTCAGTATCGGCTCAAACCCGGAGAACGGCGGCACCATCGATGCCTCGACGCCGACCGTCGAGTTTTATTCCGGAGGAGACGACCTGTGGAGCCGTAACCGCACCGGTGGAGGGGCGTACTGATGATTACTACCATCGAAAAAGCGCTTTGTGAACGCCTGCAGCAGGGGCTGGGCCGGATGGTCAACAACCCTGTAGTGACATGGAACGTGCTGGCCACGGATATCGGCGTGGCCCTGCGGCAGCTCCCCGGCGTGTGCGTGGTGTTTTCAGGTATCACGAACAGCCGGGCGCATGACACCTCCCGCCACCGCTTCCTCGTTACCGGTCGCTTCAGCGTCTTTGTCGTGGATTATAACCTGCGCAGCAATGAGGCGCTCCGCCACGGCGGGCCGGGGACTGAAGAACCTGGATGCTATCGCCTCATTCGCAGCGTGCGCCGCCTGCTCACCGGGCAGGATTTGGGGCTGAAGATTGATTATCTGAAGCCTGAAGGCGTGCGCCCCGTAGCCGGGCAGGCTTTTAACGATAAAGGCGTGGCGGTGTACGAGTGCGTGTTCAGCACGCAGTGGATGGAGGATGCGCTGGATAACGGCCACTGGCCTGCGCCAGAGCTGCCGACCGATGACGACGCTGACTTTGTTCGCTGGAACGGGCGTATTGAAAAACCGCTGCCGTGGCATGAAAGCACCCGCATGGCGTATTTCCAGCCAGGCGAATCCGACCCGGTCGCCGAAGATATCATGCACAACAGGACTGACAACGATGATTAAGGTTATTGCCCGCCAGGGTATTCAGGTGCCGGTGGAAGGCCGTCCTGACCGTTACATCACGGACAAAGAGGCTGTGGACGTACCGGAGACGGCCTACTGGCTGCGCCGTCTCAGGGATGGCGATCTGTTGCCGTATGCCGGGCCAGCTAAACCCGCTGAAACTGAGGCTGCTGACGCAAAACCGTCCGATAAAACCGCAGATAAACCTGCTGCTCCGGCAGCTAAGGCGGATAAATGACTATGGATATTACAACTATTCCGAACCCGATTTATAAGCCCGGCGCTTATTTCGCGTTCAACACTACGCTGGCCTCACGTGCGCTGGCCACCAACGACCAGAAGCTGCTGATTATTGCCCAGCGTCTGACGCAGACAACCGCTGCTGAAGTTCTCACGCCGGTGAATGTCTTCAGCGACGATGAGGCGGCGCTGTACTTCGGGCGTGGCTCACAGGCGCATCGTATGGCCCGCGCGGCGATCAAGGCAAACCAGTACATTCAGCTGACGGTAGTCGGGTTGGATGATGCTGAGGCGGGCGTGGCGGCAACCGGCTCGGTGGTGGTTAACGGCACCGCCAGCGGTTCCGGTCAGGTTCGTCTGGCTATCTGTGGCACCACCGTTGCTGTTGCTGTCAGCCAGGGAGACAAAGCCGATGACGTGATGGCCTCACTGGCCAGCGCAATAACGCTGCAGGACGATCTGCCCCTGAGCGCCACCGTGGGTGAGATTGATGGCCCTGACGACGGTGAAGGTAATCCCACGAAAATCAAGGCGCTGGTGCTGACCGCCCGCAACAAGGGCAGTACCGGTAATGAGTGCGGCCTGACCTGCACCATCACCGCCAGTGGTCTCACGGCCACGCTGACGCCTATGAGCGGTGGTCAGGGCGACCCGTCTCTCGATGCGGCATTCAGCGCGGTATTCGCCTCCGGGCACACGATGATTATGCTGCCGTATACCAGCGATGATGCGCTGGCGAAGCTGTCCGCGCATCTGGATAACGTCTCCGGGCCGCTTGAGCAGCGCGGGGCTGTAGGTGTTACCGGCTGGAACGGGACGCTTGCCAGCGGCACTACGCTGACCAGCAAGGTTAACGCAGCGCGTATTACCTGCGGCTGGCATGCCGGTTCGGCACTGCCGAACGGCGAGCTGGCGGCAATTTACGGTGCGGTGATGGCCAGTGAATCCGATCCGGCCCGCCCGCTGAACACCCTGACGTTACCGGGGCTGGATATCACGCCGCAGGACAACTGGCCGGGACGTACCGAGCAGGAAAATGCCCTGATGAACGGCCTGACGCCGTTTGAGGTGGACGGCAGCGTGGTGCGTATCGTGCGCGCGGTCAGCACCTTCGTGAAGAACGCCGCTGGCGTGACCGACCGGTCGCTTATGGATATCACCATTATCCGCTCGCTCGACTATGTGCGTCTGGCATGCCGCACCCGCTATACCCAGCGTTTCCCGCGAGAAAAGCTCACGGACGCCCGGCTGGCCCGCATCCGCTCCGAACTGCTTGATGTGCTGTATTCGCTGGAGCAGCTGGAGATTGTGGAGAACGTCGACGCGCTTAAAGACCAGCTTACCGTCACCCGCAGCCTTCAGGACGACACGCGGGCGGAGGCCACCATTCCGGCAGCAATCGTGCGGGGTCTGCATGTGTTCGCCGCCGTCATTTATCTGATGTAAGGAGACGACAATGGCCCTTGAATACGTAGGCTCGATTGTCCTGGACGTTAACAGCGTGGAGGTTGAGGTCACTGACTTCAACCCCACCGAGACAACCGGGAAAAAGCTGGTCAAGACCATGAACAGCACTGGCCGCGCGAAAGGTTATACCCAGGGTATCGCCACGTGGGATCTGGCCATCACGGCAGTGGTGCCAAAGGATGCCACCGTCAACTGGGCGCAGATTGCCGGGGCAAAACTGACCCAGACGCCGCTCGGCAGCGGCAAACGCACCACCTATCAGGATGTGTTTGTCACGCAGGTCGGTGAGCAGTACACCGTGGATAACGAGGCGCGTATCAACATCACCGCCTTTGCACTTAACAAAATTGAGGAATAATGATGTCCGGGAACATTACCTGCACAGGTTCACTGCCGGTTGGCATTCTGTTTGATGGCAAGCTCCACCAGGACGTGGAGCTGGGTCTGGCAACGGTCGGAGACGAGATTGCCGTGATTGAAGACGGCGTCTCTGACGCTGGCGTGCCGATTGCGGTGCTGGCCCGCACGCTGACGAAGATTGGCGACATTCCCGCTGAGAGCATCACCTACCAGTTGCTCTGCGACAATCTGGTCTCCGAGGATTATGCCTACCTGCGCACCCTGCGCGATGAGGTGAAAAAAAAGCTCAAATCCATGAGCAGCGCTTTACCGAATACCGGTACACAGTCATCCGGCTCGGACGATACGGCATCAGAGAAGAGCAAATCCGACGCGCCAGCGCTGTAGAGCTGGCCGGATGGCTGGATGCCATCACCCGCCGGGAAAACCCCAAAGCCTGGCAGAAAAACCGCACCGTTATCAGCCTGCGTCGCCCCCGTAAAAGGGCACGCAGCGCTGCTTCCCGCTAAGAGGACTGCCCCGTGGCCCGTGATTTTGATACTCAGATTAAATTTGGCGTGCAGGATAACGCCACGCCCAAAATCCGGTCGTTGTCCGAAGAGTTCCGCCGCATGTCCAGCGCCCGTGAGTCGCTGGGAATACGCTCAGAGCATAACATCCAGCGGGAAATCAGCCGCACGGTCGCGGCCTATAACCGACTTGAGCGTAGCGGCGTTCTGTCGGTCAGGGAGCAGGAACGGGCTTACCAGCGCATGCAGTCAACGGTCTCCCGTCTGCGACAGGAGATGGGCGAGACGCTGCGTGTCCAGGAGAAGATGAACCCGGCCCTGCAGGAGTACCGCCGACAGGCGCAGGCCCGCGAAACGCTGGGTATTCGCTCCGAGCAGTCCATCCGCCGCGAGATTAACCAGACGCTGGCCGCGTACAACCGTCTGTCCCGCAGCGGCACCATGAGCGCCAGCGAACAGACCCGCGCATGGAACCAGACACAGGCGACCGTTGCCAGGCTCAAACGCGAGCTGGGCGAAACCGAGCGCAGCTATCAGCGCCTTGCCCGCGTGGGCAAAACCGTGGGTGCCATCGGGGGCGGTCTGGTTGCCGGTGCAATGGTGATGCGCAAGCCCATCGAGAATCAGATGGAGTACGATTCCGAACTGCGCAAGGTGGCCAACTTCGCTTACAAGCATGACAATCTGGCCGGACGACAGTCGGGGATGACAGATATCGACAGTGCGATCAAAGCCGCGTTGCGTGACGGTGGCGGCGATATCAATGGCGCTTTTCATGGTCTGGAGGTGATGCTCCGCTCCGGCACCATGACCAGAGAGCAGGCCTATCGGGCGTTGCCAGGCGTCATGAAGAACGCCACCGCAACCGAAACCGATGCGGCCTCTGTCGCCAGCCTGCAGTCCAGTGCGTTTAACTTCGGGCTTAACGAGAAGGATGCGCGAGCAGGCCTCAGTGTCACCACCACGATGGCGCAGAACGGCATGGTGGATGTGCCGCTGCTGGCCAAAGAGATGCCAAAGGCGCTGGAGTCTGCCAGGTCCATTGGCCTGCACGGTCGCACCGGCTTCTCACAGGTTGCTGCACTTTTTGAGGCGGCTGCACGCGGTGCTGGCTCCCCTGAAGAGGCGGCGACGTTCACCACCAACCTGATCTCTGAACTGTCCTCACCGACGCTGGCCAACAATTTCAAGCAAATCAAAGTCGGCAAGCGCGGCCTTGATATTCGGGCGCTGATGCGTGCCGACGCGGCGAAGGGGCTGACCCCGCTGGATACTGTCGACCGGGCCATTCGCAGCATGGACGAGCACGATCCTCAGTTCGTGGACCTGAACAAGCAAATTGCCCGGACGGCTCCCGGTGAAGCCAGATCGCAGCTGGAGGCACGACGCGACCAGATTCACGGCCAGAACGTGGGGAGAATCTTTACTAATGAATATTCCCGTATGGGCTTCCTGAACTGGGAGCGTAACAAGGACTACTACCACAAGCTTGTCGGCGAAGGTAACGAGCAGTTTGATATGCCTGCCGGGAAAACCTCTGCTGACCTTGACTTTGAGCTGGTGAAGGACAGCCCGGCATTTCAGGTCAACAAAGCCAAAAACGAAGCGGCCTTTTCATCCAATGATACGGCCTCACCTTTCACTAAGTGGGTCGGGGAAGCGGCTGATAAAGCGGCTGAGCTGGCGAAAGAATTTCCAAAACTGACCACCGCGATCAACGGGGCTTATTCCGCCATTCAGGGGATTGGTGCTGCAGGTGGGGCCGGGCTGGGGGCACTGGCGCTGGCGGGTGGCCAGAAACTGTGGAAGCGCTTCAGGGGCGGCGGCTCGGCAATTGCGGAAGAAGCTGCCGAAACAGCAGCAAAAGGCGGAGGTCTCCTGAGTAAAGGCGGGAGCCTGCTGGGCAAGGTCGTCCGCGCCCCACTGGCTGAAGGGTACATGGCTGCGGGCCAGTTTTACGATCAGTTCCTGGAGCGCGGTGACGATAAGATTAAAAGGCTGAAAGAGGATGGCTACAACATCCCGGACAACATGCCTAAGCCGGTTGGTTTTCTTGATGCCTTTGATGAGATCAAAAACTTTTTCTCGCAGAGCAACACAGCAAAACCCGCGCCTGCTGGTGCAAATGTTCCCTACGCGCCTCAGGGGCCGCAGCAACCGATTGTGGCTAATATCTACCTCGACAGCCGCGAGGTGGCAGATACGGTATTGCGCCGGATTGATGTTGATTCGAGGAGGAAATAGTGGCGGATACGATTAACGAGATTGCTGCAGCGCTGGGGGTAGACCTCCTGATGCCAGCCTCGTTCCGGGGCGTGGAGTTTGACTGTCTGTTCACCCGCGACACGCTGGCAAAGGACACCGTGACCTACGCTTACCCGTACCGGGACGGAGAAGAGGTGGAAGACCAGGGGCTGAAAGCGGTGAACTTCCGTCTGCAGGCCATCTTCTGGGGCAACCGCTACCAGACGCAGCTTAAAGCCTTTTTAAACGCCCTTAAAACGGCGGGCACCGGCGAACTGGTTCACCCGGTATATGGTTCTGTGCCGGACGTGCAGTTTCTGGAGGCCGGGGTATTCCATGAGGTGGAGCCGGTTAACGCTGTCACCGTCGACCTGGTCTTTGTGGAGAGCGGCAAGCCCGATACGCTGTTTGCCACCACCCATTACGAAGCAGACGGCGACAGTATTTTCGACAGCGCGATCAGCTGGTTCGGGGACGCAATGGACACGTTGCGTGATATTCAGCAGGATATTGCCCGCGTCACCAATATCATCGCCTCAGCGGAATACGTGGTAAACGCCCTTGCAAACGAGGTGCAGTCCACCATCGGCAGCGCCCTCGACTATCTGGACTATCCGACAGCCTTTATCTCAGACCTGAAGCACCTGACCGGCGCATTCACCGACCGGCTGTCACTGAGCGAAGCTTCCCGCCTGTCGGACTGGAACGCGCTGACCGGGCTGAAGGACACCATGCTGACGTTACCGGCGCAGCGTACCACCGCGCAGCAGACCATGTCTTCTGGCAGCGTGTTCGCCTCCACTCTGCGCCGTGCCAGCGTGATGCCGCAGAGCGATACGGAGATGATTAACCAGGCCATCCGCCTGGTGGCCGTGAGCGAAATGACCGACACGGCCAGCGATATCTTTGTGAATGAGACCGCCTCCCCGACGCTGTCCTCCACCGATATTGAGCGCATCACCGGCGACGTGCGCACCCTGATTGTGGAAGCGATAGCGGCCCAGCGGGCGTCCGTCTCGGCGCGTATGGCCACTGCCGTTCGCGAGCAGGCCGGTACGCCGGACACCCGTCAGGATCAGGCCATCATTGCCGCGCTGCAGGAAAGCGCCTGGCACCTGCAGGAGCAGGCTCGCGGGCTGATACTGGCGCTGCCACCGCTGGTACAGCGTCAGGTGACGCGCCGCTGTAATCTGCCCCTGCTGGCGTTTGAGTGGTACGGCGACGCCTCCCGCGCCACGCAGCTGGCCCGCCTCAATCCATCATTGCGTGAGTCAAACAACCTGAATCCGGGAGATGTGCTGTATGCCTGGGCAAGATGAGCAACGCCTGACGCTGCGTATCGGGGGCCGGTCGCACGACGACTGGGAGCGCTTTGAGGTGGATTCCGACCTGCTGACCCCTGCGGGTGGCTGGCAGTTGTCGGTCGGCACCGCTGAACCGGTGCTGCCCTCTAATGTGGAGGCCGGAGCCAGAGCCGAGCTTCGCTACGGCGACAGCACCATCATGACCGGCATGATTGATGAGCTGAGTCACGACGTGAGCCGTGGCCAGCACTGGCTTGAGCTGAACGGGCGCGACGCAGCGGCGGTACTGGTGGACTGTTCGGCCCCCATTTTTACCGCACAGGAAATGACGCTACAGGAGGTTGTCGCCCAGGTGATTAAGCCACTGGGCGTGACCGCCATCCGTATACAGGCTGAGAATCCCGGCAGCGTGAAGAAAGTCAGCATCGAGCCGGGCGACAGTGCGTGGGATGCGCTGAAGCGCGTCGCTGAGATGAGCGGCCTGTGGCCGTGGATGGCCCCGGACGGCACGCTGATTATCGGCGGGCCAGACTACAGCGCCGCGCCGGTGGACACGCTCATCATGCACCGTAACGGGCAGGACAATAACCTGCTCAGGCTGGGCAAGCGTACCGATATGAGTGGGCGTTACTCTCAGACCACGGTACTGGCGCAGGGCCACGGCACCGGGCATGAAGACGGAAAGGCCAACCGCAAATGCACGGTGAAAGACACCACCATGACGCTCTACCGCCCGCGCATCGTGGTGGAGGGTGACTCACAGAGCGATGAAGAAGTGCAGTTCCGCGCCCGCAAGCTGCAGGCAGATGCCAGGCTGAACGGTTTTGCTCTGTCGGCCACCCTGCGTGGCTTCACTACCGCGAACGGCACGCTGTGGGCACCGGGCCAGCGGGTTTACGTCAAAAGCGACGTTCACGGGCTGGATGACGTTTACTTCATTATGCGGCGGACCTTCCGTGGCGGACGTGGCCAGCGGCAGGAAACCTCGCTACTGCTGCGTGAGGACGGTATCTGGCTGCCGGATGCATATCCGAAGTCCGGCCATCGCAAGGGACACCGGCGCGGCAAAAAAGACAAGGGGCTGTGGACAACATGGGAGCAGGTCGACAATGCCTGATTTTTCTGGACTGGTGGATAAACGCATCCGTAAGGCGCTCAGCGGCATACGTCTGGCCTTTCGTGGCGTGCTGACCCGTATCACCACCACGGGGGGCGTACAGACCGCGCAGGTGGCCGGACTGGCCCCTGAGGGGCTGGAAGGCATTGAGATGTTCCAGCAGTACGGTTTCACTACCGTACCGCCAGAGGGTGCGATGGCGATTGTGCTGCCGCTGGGCGGACGAACCAGTCACGGGATCGTGATTGCCACCGAACACAGCAGCTACCGTCTGCAGGGGCTGGAATCCGGTGAGGTGGCCATCTATACCGATGAAGGAGCCAGCATCGTCCTGAAGCGTAACCGCATCATTGCTGTCACCTGCGACGACTGGGAGCTGAACTGCAAGCGCATGAAGGTTAACGCCTCGGAGTCTGTAGCGTTCACCACGCCGGAGCTGAGTACCTCGGAGAAGCTGACCGCACAGGGGCTTATCAGCGGCAACGGCGGTATGGCCATTAAAGGCGGTGACGGTGGCGTGACGGCCTCGTTTGAGGGTAATATCAGCCATACGGGCGGCACCATCACCTCGGTTGCGGTCACCATCAACGGTGTGCAGATTGGGACGCATATCCACGACACCCCGGATGGCCCGTCAGGTAAACCACGCAACTAGGATTTTTGCCGGGGCAGCATCGCCCCGGACTTAGCCGCTTCACCCCCGTACCTTCCTGCCTTACCGCCCCTGCGGCATTCTGCCCGCTATGGACGCCTATATCGATCACACCACCGGCGATTACACCGGAAAACGCTGTACCGACCTGCATAACGCGGTCTGGCTGCGTCTGCGCATCCGCAAGGGCACATACTGGGCTGACCCGCAGATGGGGTCTCGCCTGCACGAACTGGCCCGCGCGAAGGATACGCCGCAGACCCGCACGCTGGCCCGCCAGTATGCCGAACAGGCGCTGCAGCCACTGATTGATGACAAAAGGGCAACCGCTGTGAATGTGGACGTCTCCTCGCCGGAAACCGGCTGGCTGTGGCTTTCCATCACGGTCACCAGCGCGGGCGGGGATGTGCTGACCTTCCGCCATCCGGTCAAAGTGGTTTAAACGGGGAATTATGGCTCGCAGCGTACCGGCACTCGCCGACATTACTCAACAACAGCTACGGGATATCCGCAACCAGCTCCCGGATGCGGACGTCTCCGGTGACAGTGATTACGCCATCCGGGCGAACGCCGTCTCCGGCGTGGCGCAGGGTCTGTACAACGACCAGAGCTGGATACTGCGCCAGATATTTCCCGACACCGCCGATCATGACTGGCTGGTAATGCACGCCCGCTCACGTGGTCTTTCCCCTAAACCCGCCAGCGCGGCAAGCGGTCAGGTCACGCTCACCGGCTCTGCGGGCCTGAAGGTGGCCAGCGGTCTGCAGTTCCGTCCGCGCGGCGGCAATGTCCTGTACCAGACCACGGCAGAGGCCACGCTCAGCGATAAAGGCACCGTAACCGTGAGCGCCAGCGCCATAACTCCAGGCGTCGTGGGCAATCTCAGCGACAACACCATCGCCACGCTACTCAGTGCGCCGCAGGGCATCGACAGCGCGGTAACGATAAAAACCATGCGCGGTGGGACAGATGCCGAGAGTGATACCTCATTGCTTTCGCGTCTGCTGGAGCTGATGCGCCGCCCGCCAGCCGGGGGCAACAAATACGACTACCGCCGCTGGGGGATGGAGGTCAGCGGCGTATCGGAAGCTTACGTCTACCCCCTGCGCCGGGGCTATGGCACGGTTGACGTGGTGATTACCGCCAGCGGCGGTCTGCCGTCCGACGAGACACTCAAGGCGGTACAGACCCATATCGACGAACAGCGCCCGGTGACGGCAAAAGACACGCTGGTGATGGCCCCGGAGCCGGTGAGTACCGATATTTCTGTGAAAGTCAGCCTCGACGGGCTTTCGTTTGATGAGGCCAGGTCGCAGATAACCCAGGTGCTGACGGACTACTTCAGCCGTCTGGCTCCGGGGGAGATTGCGGTCAGAACCCAGATGGGAGCGCTTATCTCTAATATCACCGGCGTGGTGGATTTCGAGCTGGTGACGCCGACAGGCAACATTGTGCCGGTAGTGAGCGATAAAACCGTGCAGTGGATACGCCCAGGCACCATCACCGTGGACGAGCTGAAATGACCGGGAACGACTACCGCGAGCTGCTGTACCTGCTGCTGCCAGATGGATATGCACGCGATGGAAAGCGGCTGAACGCAGAGCTGCAGGCTGAGGGTAATACGCTGGCCAGCGTCGAGCGCAGCGCTCAGGACGTGCTGAACGGCGTGACACCCTTTACCGCTGTGGCACTGCTGTCGGACTGGGAGCGCGTGCTGGGTCTGTCTGTCAGCAACGGCATGACCATTCAGGCCCGCCGCCAGCAGATTATGGCGAAGCTGAACGAAACCGGGGGGCTGAGCCGCAGCTACTTTATCCGCCTGGCGAAGTCGCTGGGCTATGACGTCACCATCGACGAACCGGAACCATTCCGCTGTGGCCGTAACCGCTGCGGGGACAGACTCTGGATACCGGAAATTGTCTGGGTCTGGATCGTGAATATTAAGGACGGTCAGGTGCCGGTATACCGCTTCCGTTGCGGCAGCTCGGCCACGGGTGAGCGCCTGATGTCATTTGGCCAGAATATGCTGGAGAGCATATTCCGCGATTTAAAACCTGCTCACACGCAGGTTGTATTTAATTACGTGGAGAATAAGACGTAATGAAAGATATTATTGAGCCGGTCGATACCGACGACGGATTATTTCACGATGGCGACCCGTCAACCGGCGCGGAAGGCACCATCGTTTACGCCAAAATAATGAATGCGCTTCAGGGCGGCATTATTGATATTCAGACCGAGAATAAAAATATTCTGGCTGAAGCGCAAATGACGCCTGACCCGTCGAAGAATAACCAGCTGCTGACGGCTATTAAGGCTATCGCCACGGCAATTGCAGTCGCTGCAACGGCTACAGCGGTTCCTGTTGGCACCCCTCTGGCGTGGCCATCCACTACGCCACCTGATGGCTATACAATCATGCAGGGGCAGACCTTCGACACCACGAAATATCCTAGACTGGCAAAAGCCTATCCCTCCGGTAAATTGCCTGACATGCGGGGACAAACGATCAAAGGAGCACCTGATGGACGCGCTCTTTTAAGCCAGGAAATGGATGGTATTAAGTCACACACCCATACAGGTACTGCCACAGCAACTAATTTGGGAGCCAAAACGACTTCATCATATGATTATGGTTCCCCTACAACAAGCTCATTTGATTACGGCTCAAAGCAAACAACCGGTTTTGATTATGGAAATAAAACTACCGATGCGCAGGGGCAGCATGCTCACACTATTGATGGAAGAAATGCGACGGGAAGGGAAACACTACTTACGTTCATAGGTTCAATTGGCGGGATATATGTAACTAAAAATACTACTGCAGCAGGAAACCATGCTCACAACGTTTATATTGGTGCTCATGATCACTGGGTGGGTATTGGTGCTCACACACATACAGTATCTATAGGTGCTCATAATCATACGATTGATCTTGGTAGCCACACTCACGAACTTTCAATTAATGCATCAGGTAACACCGAGAACACCGTGAAAAATATTGCGTTTAACTATATTGTGAGGCTTGCATAATGTCTTTTGAAATGTCTGATGAAGCAAAAACTATCAAAGTATTTAATCTCCGTGCAGATACCAATGAATTTATTGGTTCCGGTGATGCCTACATTCCACCTCATACGGGGCTACCAGCTAACTGTACAACTATTGCTCCCCCGTGCATCTTAGATGGTCAGGTTGCGGTATTTGATGAAACCAAGCAATCTTGGTCGCTGATTGAAGACCATAGAGGAGAAATTGTTTACAGTATTGAAACCGGTATGGAAATTTACGTTTCGGAAATTGGTAAATTGCCAGCAAACGTAGTTAGCGTAGCCCCTTCTGGCAAATATGATAAATGGGATGGAAATAAGTGGGTTAAAGATAAAGATGCCGAAAAATCAGCAGAGATTTCGGAGGCAGACTCGAAAAAATTAGACTTACTTAACACAGCATCTGCAACAATTTCTATGCTGCAGGATGCTGTTGATCTTGAAATGGATACCGATGATGAGCAAGCGCGGTTGGTTAGCTGGAAAAAATACCGTGTACTACTTCACCGTATCGATACCAGCGCTGCCCCAGATATTAACTGGCCGGAGTGCCCGTAGTAATTCCCTGCGATGAATGGGATGAGCTTAAGTGAAACGCTTTACGAAGTTTAAGCGTCAGCCTCGTTTCTATGTAATGGTAAGATAAATTGGCCACTATAATCGAAACAGCAATCAATATTACAAACCCCGGCACACTATGCATTATGCCGGGAAACAACTTTTCAACCTTACCAGAAATGAAGCTAGCCAATGGATTATGAATCAAATATAACGAGAATGAAATATTCCCCAGTGTGATTAAACATTTAGGGAAAAACAGTGTAACCACATTGCTATATAATGCGAATGTCAAAACGAGAACGGAAAAAGCAATACCCGATAAGAGGTTGTAGGCAGTTAACTCTCTTGTATATATGGCCATTCCGATAGCAGTAGCTATTAAAATGGGCACTGATGCAGATTTACCTTCAACGTAATGACTTGCTTTTTTATACACGAACCCAGCAAGTGCGCCGAATCCAAACTCCAGAATGATAGGGTTTGTCAAGAACTTTGCAAAAACTGAATCAAATGCATATCCCTTTGCTGACAGGGTAAATTCACCTTTGAGGTAGTATACAACCACAACCGGAAGAGCGAACCAAAAGGCAAGCGCAATAAGACGAGGTTTGATGAGCAAGCACAGTGAAAAAGCCATATAGAAATAGATTTCATAATTTAGCGTCCATCGAACATTGTACATACCGGAGCTATCAATATAGAGGGGAGCTGGATTCTGCAAATATGGTCTGAAAGTTAACGCACTGATTAAATTATCGACTTTATCAGCATAGTGAAATGTGCTCATTGCTCCGCCCGTCAAGAATGCAACAAGTAGAATCAAGTAATACATAGGTACTATGCGTATCAGGCGATTAACTATGAAGTTGGCACTGGTTTTTAAACCGTATCCCTTGCCGTCTGTAACGTAGACCATGATAAATCCACTTATTACAAAAAACAGGTCAACACCTATTCCCCCCCAGCCGAAAAGCGAGTCAGGGACAGTCCGGTCAGCACCATCTGGCACAAGATAAAAACGATAATGGAACAGCACGACCGCCAGGGCTGCTAAACCACGTAGTATCTGAATCGACTCAATTTTATTTTTCATTGCACCTACATACCCCACTAACTTCTATCGCATTGATTTTAATAATAAATGCTGATATTCAATCGCCACTTAGAAGGATTTTACAGGATTAGTACGCTCTGAGAATCAACAATTCTCATATTTTCGACCTGCCGATGACAAACCTATTCAAAGCAAACTCGCTCTATCTGCTACAAGTTCGTGACTGCATTAAATGCTTACCCCCTCTTAGCATTGGCTTGAGCGATCAATTATCAAAGATTGATCGACACAACAGATCAATTATTGGAAAACAACTATGAAATCAACCATCTTTCCTTCTGTCGGTGGCAAGCGAAAACTGGCTAAACATCTCTTACCTATGTTCCCCGCGCATACCTGCTATGTTGAGCCGTTCTGTGGTGGTGCCGCGCTTTTTTTCATGAAGGAAGCTTCAAGGGCTGAGGTGCTGAACGATATCAATAGCGATATCGTTAATCTTTACCGGGTTATCCAGAATCACCTGGAAGAGTTTATAAAGCAGTTTAAATGGGCTTTAACCAGCCGAGAAATATTCCAGTGGCTCAAGGATACTCCCCCTGAAACGCTGACTGATATACAGCGAGCGGCCAGATTTTATTATCTACAGAAATTATCTTTCGGGGCCAAGGTCGAGGGACGAACATTTGGCACCAGCTCTACAGGCCCCTCGAAGTTAAACCTGTTACGGCTGGAAGAAACGCTGTCAGAGGCCTGGCTGCGTCTGCATCGGGTAACAATAGAGCATTTGGACTGGAAAACATGCATAACCCGTTACGACAGGCCAGACACGCTGTTTTACCTTGACCCGCCGTACTGGCAAACGCAGGGTTACGGCGTACCGTTCGGGCTTGAAGAGTATGCCGCGATGGCGGAACTGGCACGCAGATGCCAAGGGAAGATGATTGTCTCAGTTAACGATCACCCGGACATGCGCCGGGTGTTTGAGGGGCTGGAGATGATAGCGGTTAATACAACATACTCAGTAGGCAGTAATAACGGCCATAAGGCGTCTGAGCTGGTGATATGCAACTTCATACCTGAGATTGATGCATCGAGGCTTTAAACCCTTCTGAAAGGCACCACAGGCCGTTACTTTCGACGACTACATCAAATACCGCCATTTGCTCAAGTATGAAGCGGATGGCGTGTTTCCGTTGTCCAGTCATGTAGGCGATGGCCTGTAGGGTCAGTGAGGCCTTCTGACCGAAAGCTGAGATAACGTCATACGCATCGTCAGTCATGGTCTGGCGAATCTGATAAAAGTTCATGGTCAATTCCTTCTAAGCGACTAAGAAACCTACAGGCCTGTAGTGCGACGCACACTAACTCGGTGGGATCTGACAGTCCAGTGGAAGGAAACATGGAAGGTTAGAGATGGTTTTATCGGTTGAAAGTTGCGCTGGTTTGGAAGGTATTTGATATGCGCCGGAGGGGTATCAACGCGAATCAAATACCCTTCAAATCAGTATCAAACAATTTTCGCGGCTACAGGATACCGGGCAGATATTTATCGCTGAGCATGATATTTATCGCTGCGATCCCGGTGGATTACCGACGGTTATTGCCTGCATTTTGCAGGAAGACCGCCTGTTACACGGTTCGCTGCGTGACAACATCTGCGGTTTTCGCCGTCCCGTCGATGAAGAGTGGCTCACGGCCTGCGCCCGTTCGGCTAACGTGCATGATGAAATTATGCGTTTGCCCATGGGCTACGATACCCCGGTAGGCGCACTGGGTGACGGACTTTCCGGTGGCCAAAAACAGCGTATTTTTATCGCCAGAGCGCTGTATCGCCGCCCCGGTATTCTATTTATGGACGAGGCCACCAGCCATTTGGATGAAACGAATGAGCGCCTGATAAACCAGGCCATCGCCGGGCTGAATATCACGCGTATTATTATCGCCCATCGGCCCTCCACGCTCGCTTCCGCCCAGCGGGTTATTACGCTACCCGCGCCCGGCACCCTATAATGCGCCTGAGCGGCGACGCGGGTTTACTCCCGACGCGCCCGACGCTACAATTTGCGCCCTCATGCCGTCGTCGTCCACGCGGTAATATGCCGCTCCATCAGGTGGAGCGGTTCTGACCTGTCCTCAGAACGAGATACCTATGTCTAAACCAGAATTGCTTTCACCGGCGGGAACGCTGAAAAACATGCGTTACGCGTTTGCCTACGGTGCCGATGCGGTGTACGCAGGCCAGCCGCGCTATAGCCTGCGGGTGCGTAACAATGAGTTCAACCACGAAAACCTTGCGCTCGGCATCCAGGAAGCCCACGCTCAGGGCAAAAAATTCTACGTGGTTGTGAACATTGCCCCGCATAACGCCAAGCTAAAAACGTTTATTCGCGACCTGAAGCCGGTGGTGGATATGGCGCCGGATGCGTTAATCATGTCCGACCCTGGGTTAATCATGATGGTGCGCGAAGCCTTCCCGCAAATGGCTATCCATCTTTCCGTGCAGGCCAACGCAGTCAACTGGGCGACGGTAAAATTCTGGCAGCAGATGGGGCTTAGCCGCGTGATTCTGTCGCGCGAATTATCGCTGGAGGAAATTGCCGAGATCCGCGAGCAGGTGCCGGAAATGGAAATCGAAGTGTTTGTGCACGGCGCGCTGTGTATGGCCTATTCCGGTCGCTGCCTGCTTTCTGGCTATATTAATAAACGCGACCCCAATCAGGGCACCTGTACTAACGCCTGCCGCTGGGAATATAACGTGCAGGAAGGCAAAGAGGATGAGGTGGGCAATATCGTCCACGTGCATGAGCCCATCCCGGTACAGAATGTGGAACCGACGCTCGGCGTCGGCGTACCGACGGACAAAGTCTTTATGGTGGAAGAAGCCCAGCGCCCGGGAGAATATATGACGGCGTTTGAAGATGAACACGGCACTTACATCATGAACTCGAAAGATTTACGCGCGATCCAGCACGTGGAGCGCCTGACGCAGCTCGGCGTGCAGTCACTAAAAATCGAGGGCCGCACCAAATCTTTTTACTATTGCGCGCGCACCGCGCAGGTTTATCGTCAGGCCATCGACGATGCCGCCGCAGGCAAGCCTTTCGACCCGACGCTGCTCACCACGCTGGAGGCGCTGGCGCACCGCGGCTATACCGAAGGTTTCCTGCGCCGACATAATCACGAAAGTTACCAAAACTATGAGTATGGCTATTCCGTCTCTGACCGTCAGCAGTTTGTCGGTGAGTTCACCGGGGAGCGCCGGGGGGATCTCGCCGCCGTGGCGGTGAAAAATAAGTTCACGCTGGGCGATAGCCTGGAGATGATGACGCCGCAGGGTAACGTAGTATTTACGCTTGAACGTATGGAGAACGGAAAAGGCCAGCCGATTGAGGTCGCTCCGGGCAATGGTCATACCGTATGGTTGCCGGTGCCGGAAGCGGTTGAACTGGATTTTGCGCTACTGATGCGCAATCTTGCAGGTCAAACAACCCGTAATCCCCATGCAAAATAGCGGATTTTTTTGATTTTCCAGGGCGGTCATTTTTTCGAAAACGATCACAGACGCTCTCCCCCGCTGAGGTTATTATCGGCGGGTTAAAATGATAACGACATACCGTACCCGATATCACCTCTTAGCCTGTGTTATGCCCTTTCACAGGCTTATTTTTTACGGCTCCCTCTGCTGTATTTCTCATCCGCTCCGGCCTGCTTTGGATAGGCTCATCCCGATAATGCATTAACCGCCGGTAAGTCGATATACACCGCCTCGCCCGCCGGGCGGATAACCCGCGATATGAATGTTCCGGATACGATATCGCAGCACCACAGTATTAACCTTATCCCCAAAAATCGCCGGTTATGTGGCTCCGCCGACCAGGGGATATCTGGAAAATTAGCGTAAAACGAAAAACCCCCAGCAAAGCAGCGAGCTTGCGATAAACTCAAATCAACCGACCTGGCGCTCGCTCTATCGGGCGCGTTTAATGGCCGACAGAACCGAACGTCCCGCCCTTGTCTTGCAGGCATCTCTTGGCAACCGCGTTCAGGCGGCCTGTAATGGCTATGGGCTTATCCACCGGGCACTAATATGGAGGTTTTTAATGGACGTCCCTGCTTTCTCTTTCATTATTATTAACGGCAAAAGCGCTGCGAATGATGCACTGCGAGGCGCGGTCGCGAAGCGACGCCAAATGGGAGACAGGATCGAGGTACGCGTAACCTGGGAATACGGCGATATCGCTCGCTATATCGATGAGGCAGTCACACAGGGCGCGCCTACGGTGATTGCCGGTGGCGGTGACGGCACTATTAACGAAGTGGCTACTGCGCTGGCGCAGCTGGACGCCTCTGTGCGCCCCACTCTTGGCATTCTTCCGCTCGGCACTGCCAATGACTTCGCCACCAGCGCAGGCATCCCCGACGAGATGGAAAAA
Source organism: uncultured Enterobacteriaceae bacterium (assembly GCA_945271245.1). Classification (GTDB taxonomy): domain Bacteria; phylum Pseudomonadota; class Gammaproteobacteria; order Enterobacterales; family Enterobacteriaceae; genus Apirhabdus; species Apirhabdus apintestini. The sequence continues at coordinate 34,775 of CALYPF010000003.1, forward strand.
GCGCTTACGCTGGCACTGGAGGGCAACCCCACGCCGGTTGATTTAGCGCAGGTCAATGATAAAGCGTGGTTTATTAATATGGCTACCGGAGGTTTCGGTACGCGGATTACCGCTGAAACGCCCGAGAAGTTAAAAGCGGCGCTGGGCGGGGTTTCCTATGTTATTCACGGCCTGCTGCGACCAGATACCCTGAAACCAGACCGCTGTGAGATACGCGGTGAAAATTTTCACTGGCAGGGAGATGCATTAGTTATCGGCATCGGCAACGGGCGCCAGGCGGGCGGTGGCCAGCAATTATGCCCGGATGCGCTTATCAATGATGGCAAACTGCAGCTCCGTATTTTTACCGGAGAAGAATTGCTACCCGCGCTGTTCTCCGCGCTGACCCGCAGCGAAGACTCGCCGGGCGTTATTAGCGCAGAATCGGCATGGTATGAAATCTCGGCGCCGCATAACATTACATTTAATCTGGACGGCGAGCCGCTCACCGGGCGCCAGTTCCGCATCGAAGTGGAACCCGCAGCGCTGAATTGCCGCCTGCCGCCGGATTGTCCGCTGCTCAAATAGCCGTGCGTTTTATGCCGTTTCGCTGCCCTTAGCCGAAGCGGCAATGCGCAATTATCGTTCACTCAATGCTGATAACTAAGCGAAACTCTTGCCAGGCGACGGGCTAATTGAAAAGCTCGCCGCCGTAAGCAAATGAAGTACGGGCCGCGCTTTCTTCATAAAGATAGCATCTGCTCGCCTGTTCGCTTCTCTGACACTTACAGCGACAGTCTTACGCGATGGTCACGCTCGCATTAAGGTATACGTCCTGAACTGCGTTAATCAGCCTGACGCCTTCGGGCATCGATTTTTTAAACGCCTTACGCCCCAGAATTAGCCCCATGCCGCCCGCGCGTTTATTGATAACGGCGGTGCGTACCGCATCGGCAAGGTCTGTTTCACCGCCGGATGCCCCACCCGAATTAATCAGCCCGGCGCGCCCCATATAGCAGCTCGCTAACTGGTATCGCACCAGATCAATAGGGTTATCGGTAGTTAATTTTCCGTAAACGCGATCGTCGGTATAGCCAAAATGGAGCGCTTTATAGCCGCCGTTATTTTCTGCCATTTTTTGTTTAACGATATCAGCGCCGATAGTCGCCGCCAGGTGATTAGCCTGCCCGGTGAGATCCGCACTGGCGTGATAATCCACGCCGTCTTTTTTAAACGCAGAATTACGCAAATATGCCCATAGCACGGTCACCATCCCCAGTTCGTGCGCGCGCTCAAACGCCGCTGAGATCTCTTCAATTTGACGCCGGGACTCCAGCGAGCCGAAATAAATCGTCGCGCCGACGGCAACAGCGCCCATGTTGAACGCCTGCTCTACGCTGGCGTACAGCGTCTGATCGTATTGGGTTGGATAACTTAGCGTCTCATTATGGTTAAGCTTGACCAGAAACGGGATGCGGTGCGCGTAGCGGCGTGCCACCGATGCCAGCACCCCATACGTTGACGCCACGCAATTACATCCCGCTTCCAGCGCCAGCTCCACGATATTTTTCGGATCGAAATAGAGAGGGTTTGCCGCAAAAGAAGCGCCCGCAGAATGCTCAACGCCCTGATCGACCGGCAAAATGGACAAATACCCGGTGCCCGCCAATCGCCCGGTGTTGTATAGCGTCTGCATGTTGCGCAGCACCGCAGGCGATCGGTTATTATCCATCATGACGCGTGTCACGTAATCTGCGCCGGGCAGATATAAATTATCCGCCGGAATGGTCATACAGCGGTGCTGTAATAGCGTATCGGCATCTTTACCAAGCAACTGCGCAATATCGGTCATATTTTCCTCCGGTAAATTCCGTCATCGTGTCGGAATGAGTCACATCCGGTCCGTTTTGCCGGCAGATCAAGCGTGGATGCGATGACGCTAATTGTCCACTTTATCGAATGTTTTCAGCCTATTCCGCTGGCACGTTTCGGTGACGCTGCCGCTTATCCGGCAGCCTTCGGATAACGTACGGGAAGCCAATGCTTAAGCTGACATACAAATACCTTCGCGCGCTTTCTTTTACGTGCTTACATTGCAGAGGCTACCACCAGGCATGGAAATGGTGCACGGGGCCAGCGCCGTGCCCCACTTCAAGGGAATCGGCGGCGGACAGCGCCTCGGAAAGCCAGCGTTTAGCAGCAGGTACCGTCTCACGCCAGCCCGGATATCGGGGGCGGAGCGCCGCCAGCGCCGCGGACAGCGAGCAGCCGGTGCCGTGGGTGTTTTTGGTGGCAATGCGCGGCGCGGTAAAGCGCAGCGTTTCATTACCGATAAACAACCAGTCCGGGCTTTGCGCATCATCCAGATGGCCGCCTTTCATAAGCACCGCACCGCAGCCCAAAGCCAGTAGCGCTTTTCCCTGCTCACACATTTCTCGCTCGCTGCGCGCCAGCGGCGCCTCAAGCAGCGCAGCGGCCTCGGGCAGATTGGGCGTAATTAAGGAAACCTTCGGCAATAGCCGGCTGCGCAGCGTTGCCACGGCGCTGACAGTGAGCAGCGGATCGCCGCTCTTCGCCAGCATTACGGTATCCAGTACCACATTTTCAACCTGATAGCGCGCAAGTCGCTCCGCGACTGCTTCAATGATGTCCGTCTCTGCCAGCATGCCGATTTTGGTGGTATCAATCCGTACATCGCTAAATACCGAATCAAGCTGAGCGGCGACGAATTCTGGCGCAACCCGATACACGGACTGGACGCCGCGCGTATTTTGCGCCACCAGCGCCGTTACCACCGAGCAGCCATAGGCGCCAAGAGCCGAAAACGCTTTCAGATCGGCCTGAATTCCGGCACCGCCGCTGGGGTCAGTGCCGGCTATCGTTAAAGCATTAATTCGCGGCATCCCCGCTTCGATTTTCATATCAAAGATTCCTGATTTAAATGCCATAAAGCGTCAAGAAAAGCCGGGATAAAACTGCCTGGCCCCGCGCTTTTCGCCTCCGCATGCTCCCCTGCGCGCGCCATCCAGGCACAGGCCGCAGCGGCGTTGGTTAGCACGCTCCCGGGCAGGGCGCAGCAGGCTGCCATCACTGCAGAGAGCGCACAGCCGGTGCCTACTACCCGCGTCATTATCGGATGCCCGCCGTGGACGCTTATCGCGCGCTCACCATCGGTGAGATAGTCCGTCTCTCCGCTTACCGCGACCACGGTTCCCCAGGTTTTAGCCAGAGAACGGGCCGCCGGCAGCGCCTCGCAGACCTCAATCGTACTGTCCACGCCGCGCCCGCCGCCGCTCTCCCCGGCCAGCGCCATAATTTCAGAAGCATTCCCGCGGATTGCGGTCGGGCGTAGCGCCAATAATTCACGGGCAAATTCGGTACGCAGCGTCAGCCCACCGACCGCTACCGGGTCTAATAGCCACGGTTTATCGGCGCATCGGGCGCTAAGAACCGCTGCGCGCATCGCCCGCAGGCTCTCCTGCGTCAGGGTGCCAAGGTTAATCAGCAGCGCGTCAGCCCGAGCGCTAAATTGCGCGGCTTCTTCTTTATCAATAACCATGGCCGGAGAAGCTCCCAGCGCCAGGAGGACGTTAGCGGTAAAGGTTTGCACTACATCGTTGGTCATACAATGCACCAGCGGCGAACCGGCGCGAAATTGCTGTAAGGCCTGGGCGGCCAAAGGGCCGGAAAGCGGCTCAGGTTGCATAGACGGGCTCCTGGCCGGCGTGAAGAAGGGACGCTTGAAACGTCTGACTTCCCTACGCTGGCATTATCCAGTTCAGGTAATACGGGTGTTTCTCAGCCCTGAAGCATCAGGGCACCCCGAGTCAAAACATCAATATCATGTGGTTAACTAAACATTAACCGGCAGCCAGAATAGTCCTGCCTGCGAATATTGTAAACCTGGACCTTGTCTTTCAAAGCAGCAGGCAGCCGCGGGCGTAAATGTAAGCGCTCGATAACCTGGCGGATAAAGCCCGGCGGCTGCATAAAATTCCCCGGTAAAAATCCCATCGGCGATAGCCCAGCGTAATGCAGTGCTATCGCCGCGCCTGGAATAAACAAATGCGGAGCAGGAAACCCAATATGTCGCGCGGATAACAAAATATTTACCACACTCAGTGGACGTTAATTAACGTCTGGCGTTTCTTATCGCAGCAAGATATTTTACTATCTCAAAAAACCCTACCGTAAGAATGAAATGGCAACTATTCAATCCGTTGAGCGCGCTTTTACCCTACTTGAAGCACTGGCTGAAGCCGGCGGCGAAGCGCGGCTCGCCGAGCTGGCCGCGCGTACCGGGCTGGATAAAGGCACGATGCATGGCTTACTGAGCACCATGGCATCAATGGGATATATTACGCGCAATAACAAACACTACGCGCTCGGTCTCCGCCTGCGGGAGTTGACGCAGCCGCTAACGGATATTGATACCCGGCTGCGGGAAACCTTTGCTCCCGCCCTGCGCGTACTGGCCGCTCACAGTAAAGAGACCTGCTATTTAGCCGTGCCGTGCGGCTCACGCGATTATCTGTATATCGACGCGCTGGAGTGCGAGCGTAACCTTAGAGTCGTCAACCCGCGTGGCCGGCGCGAGGGGCTGTTGACCTCCGCTATCGGCCACCTTTTTTTAGCCTTTGATTCTGAATTGCTGCGCATCGTTCGGCGATACTGCCAGCTCCCCGCCGGGCTTGAACAAGAGCTGGAATGTATCGCGCATTTCGGTTTCGCTATCGATCTGGAACAGGCTGAACCGGGGATGAACTGCCTGGCGCTGCCGCTATGGCAGCATGGCCGTATCGTCGCGGCAATGGGTTTCGCCGGCCCGGCTCAGCGCCTGCCAAAGTCAGTGCTGCAGCGGATGGCAACAGAAGTGATGCACGATTTGTTTGATATTACCAAAAAATAATCGATATTTTTCGTCAGGTATTTTACCTGCTGCGCAAAGACAGAATAATGCGGACCTCATTGTTTGATGGAGCCCGTAAATGCCTTCTATTCTCTGTGAATCTTTGGTGCAGCGCATCACTGACTGTACCCGGCGCCAGGCAAGCGCGCAAAATTCCGCCGTCTGCATAAGTGTGGTGGACGCCGCCGGATTGCTAAAAGGTTTTTTACGTATGGATAATGCCGTTCCCGGCGCTATCGACGTAGCAATCAAAAAAGCCCGTACCGCCGCACTATTTCAAACCGACAGCCAGCAACTCGGCGAACAGGCGCGGCCCAACGGCGCAGCCTATACCCTTGAGTCAACCAACGGCGGATTAATCAGCTTCGGTGGCGGTGTGGTACTGCGTGATGAAAATGGAACCACCATCGGCGCCGTCGGCGTTGCGGGAGCGACGATAGAAGCCGACCAGGCGCTGGCCATTTATGCAGCGAGGCGTATATGAGTATTCAGCAAAAAACACATCCTGGCGTATATGCGCTGGCCATCGCCGCCTTTGCCATCGGCATCGCCGAATTTGTGGTGGTCGGCATCTTGCCTTCTCTTGCAACAGCGTTTCAGATCTCGCTTTCTCGCGCCGGAGGGCTAGTCGGGTTTTATGCGCTGGCGCTGGCTGTCGGCACCCCGGTACTGGTGCTTTGCCTGGCACGCATACCGCGCAAGGCTCTGCTATTAGGCCTTATTGCCGTCTTCCTTGCGGGCAATCTGGTCTCCGCACTGGCGGGCAGCTACGCGGTGTTACTTACTGGCCGAATGATTACCACCGTCGCTCACGGAAGTTTCTTTGCGATTGGCGCTACCGTGGCTGCCCATCTGGCACCAAAAGGGCAGGCTGGCAAAGCTATTGCGTTAATGTTTGCCGGCCTGACGCTGGCGATGGTGATCGGCGTGCCGTTAGGTAGTTTTATCGGTAACGCCGCAAACTGGCGCCTGCCTTTTTTCGCCGTCGCAGCGCTGGCCGCGCTGGCATGGCTGGCAACGCTGCGCCTGGTGCCCGCAATTGAGGTTCACGCTGATGGCACGCTGGCGGAACAACTGGCGGCGCTGCGCCAGCCCGCAATTTTGACCATGATGACAGTCACCGTTCTGGGCTTTGGCGCCAGTTTTGCGGCATTTACTTTCGTGACGCCGATACTGACAGCAATCACCGGGTTTTCAACTAACAGTGCCAGCGTGCTATTGGTGGTGTTCGGGCTGGCCACGCTCATCGGTAACCTGGCAGGCGGCCGCTGGGCCGTAACCCTCGGCTGGCGCAGCGCCCTGAGACGCATGATTTTATGCCTGCTCCTCGCTTTTATTATTCTAACCGTCGCCATGTCGCATAAAGTCGCCATGGTGCCCATGCTGTTTATTTGGGGAGCGCTGGCGTTTGGTATGTCACCGGCTTTTCAGGCGGGAATGCTGGAGACGGCGGAACGCTATGCACCGCGCGCCGTGGGGTTTGCATCTGCATTGAACATTGCTGGATTTAATCTGGGCATTACGTTAGGCCAAAATGCGGGGAGTGTTCTGGTATCGCACGAGCTTCTTGCGTTTACACCGCTTGCCAGCGCCGTTCTATCCGCGCTGGCGCTGCTGCCGCTTTCCCGGCTCAGGAGTAATACGCCGCCAACACACAATACCTGAAGTTAAATCAACGCCGACGAGGGCTTTATTCTTGCCACCGTCGGCGCTTTTTCAGCGAGTTAGCGCATCATAATCGCGCAGTTTATTTTGATGCGCCGGGTTACCAATCAGGCGCGGGCGTTCGACAAAGCGCGGGTTAACCAGGCTGCGCGTCGGATCCCAGCCCTCGTAGCGCAGCCCCGCCAAATCAGACCATGTATAGATGAGATCCATGCTGCTGTACTTACGATTTTCCGCCGCGCTGAAGTCCTGAGGATGATGTTTCACCCATTCCGGCGATGACCAGAGAATAAAAGGTATCGTATACATGGCCCGGGTAGGTGCCTCTTCGTTACGTCCCTGAAGCTTATGCGGCGGCGTGTCGTACACCTCTTCCCCGTGATCGGAAAAATAGAGCAGGAAGCCGTTGGGGTCGCTTGCTTTAAAGGTTTTAATCAGCGTCGTTAATACGTGATCATTGAACAGTACGGCGTTATCGTAACTGTTGTAGGTATCCAGCGTATCGTCTGCCACGCCGGCAGGAACCGCGGCATCGCGCCCGGTAAAGCGCGCATAACTTTCCGGATAGCGAAATTGATAGCTGAGATGGGTTCCCAATAAATGAATAACAATAAATTTCTTCGGCGCCGGATCGTTAAGCACGCTTTTAAACGGCGCGAATACTACCGAATCATACTGGCGTGAGCTCTGATTGCGCTGCTGATTCATATAGAACTGTTGGTCAGTCTGACGCGAAAACACGGTCAGCATGGTGTTACGTTTGGTCATGGACTGCTGGTTGGTTATCCAGAACGTTTTATAACCAGCCTGCTTCATCATATTCATTAAGGAAGGCTCGGTGAGATAAAGGTCGGGATTTTTTTCATCAGCGAAGGTAAGCGCCTGCTGCAAAATTTCAATGGTATACGGGCGCGATGTCACCACATCGTTGAATACCGATAAATTTTTATCTTTCAGGCGCAGCGCGTCTATCTCCGGCGTAGTGTTACGACCGTAGCCATACAGGCTCATGCGATTACGCTGAGTGGATTCGCCAATCACTAACACCAGCGTGCGCGGCGTATCACCATTGGCGTCAACCAGGTTCTTTAACGGCGGCAGAGCGCGATTAGCCTGCAGTTTCTCCTCCAGGCTGTTTAGCTGGTTACGATAGTTGTAATACCCGGCAACGAACTGCCAGGGCGCAGCGGGCTCCATACGGTTAACCAGATGCGATACCGCATTGTGTACCCCCTTTCCGGCCATTATTCTCGGCGCCAGCGGAGCCAGAATGAGTATGCAAAAAATGACCAGCGAAGCGCCGTAGCGCCAGGCGCGGGGTAAATATACCGGGCGCAAGCGGGTCCAGAGAAAAAGGGCCGCCAGCGTGTAAACAATCAGAGTCGCCACCAGGCCCCAACTGAAATATTGCTGCATATATTCGCCGGCTTCGCTGGCGTTAGTTTCAAACATCACAAACAGAACGCTTTGCGAAAATTCCTGACCATAAATATAGAAATAAGCGATAGCCGCAGCAGAACTCAGCCAGAGCAGAATGCCAACGACAGCGCCATAAAGCCGAATACAGCGAGGAAACAAAAAGACCGGGATCGTCCACAGCAGGCTATACAGTAGAGAATCACGTAATCCAATGGTGCCACCGCGCCCCCAGGCAACAATGACGATTTGCAGCGCCGTGGAAAAAAAGCAAAAGTAAATCAGCGCCCATGCCAGCGCGCTACCGTTAAAGCGCGTGGATGCGCCCGAAGAGGCAAGTCGTTTCATATTAGGGTCATCACAAAGAATTCAAACTGCCGCATATTATGCTGTTTGAATTAATTTTACATTAACTGGTTTTGTTCAATTGTCTGAAATGCCACCTTTTGAGTAGATACCTTCTCCAGCATCGTTGTGATGCGCGGCGGTAAAGTGCCGGACGATACCTGCACAACCGCCGCGCTCAGGCGCTACCCTTATTACCTGCGCGGGTATAGCATATTAATTTGATTCCTCACTTCGCCTGGCAAACCGCTCGGTCGGGCTTATGGCAGCGGCAATACGCGGCGCCGGCGAACTCAGCCGTTAAGCAGCGAATGGCCACGGGTATCGGTGTCGCATTATTCCGTTTTACCCTGAGCGGTAACCCGGCTCAGAAATCATAATTAACCGCCACGGAAACGCTGCGCGGTGCCCCGTAAACCGCGTAAGCGCCAAGGTAATCGAAGTTTTCTTTATCAAACAGATTGTTAACGTTCGCCTGCACCGCAAGCCGCTGCGTCACCTGATAGCGCCCGAACAAATCGACCAGCGCGTAACTTCCCTGATGGATGCGCGCGGCGCCCTGCGGGCCGGCCACATCCTGCCAGGTGCTATTTTGCCAGTTCACGCCGCCGCCGAGGGTTAGCGCAGGTAATATCGGCAGGCGATAGCGGGTAAACAGTTTCAAGGTAGTACGTGGCATCCAGGGATTTATCGCCGTATGGTCACCGGCTTGTGCCATAAAGCGTGAGCCGCCTACGGTCATTAGCCAGTCATCGGTAAGTTTACCGTTTAGCTCAAATTCAACGCCTTTGCTAACGGTGTCGTTCGCCGCTCGCCAGGCCATTTCATCGGTACCGGGAATATATTCTGAGGTTCTGACGGCCACGTTATCTTGCCGGGTGTAAAACAGTGCGACCGACGCGGTCAGACGCCCATTAAGCCAGTCTCCTTTTAACCCGGTTTCGTAACTGTTTCCGGTCGCGGGATCGATATAACGTTTATCGATATTGCGCACGCTTTGCGGCTGAAATATTGAGGTATAACTGGCGTAACCGGACCAGAAGTCATTAATGTCATAAATCAGACCTGCGTACGGCGTTATGCGCGATTTATCGCTGTTGGCCGTGGTGCCACTGGCGCGCCAGTGGGTGTAGCGCGCGCCGACGATAGCGTGTAGCGGATCGGCAAGGGTAATCCGCGCGGCCCCGTAGAGTGAACGCTTGCGAATAGTATCATTTGAATAATCTACCCACGGGGACCACGGTTTTTCAGCAATGCGCCCGTTCCAGCGAAAATAATCGCCTACCTCATCTGCGCTAAACGAGGATTGCGCGTTGATATAATGATTATTCTGTTTGCTGTAACTGCCTCACAGCATCAGCGTGTGCTGGCGCTCGAATACCGTAACCGGGCCGCTGGCATACATGTCCAGTGAATCCAGCTTGCGTTTCCCTTTATTCCAGCCGCCGAATGCGGAAACCCCGCCGCCGGTCGCGCGATCGGGGAAGCCTGATGCGTACATTAATTTAGAATCAAAGCGATTTTCCGCATGTGTGCCGGTCGCATTGAGCAACCAGCCGTTGTCGAAACGCTGCGCAAGGCTGGCAAACACTTTGTTCGCTTTATGTTCCGAGTAACTCCAGTCCGGTGCCGGGCTAAAGCTCCTGTCGAAATGCGTACGCCCGCCATCCGCGTACCAGGTCGGTACGCCGCCCCATGTGGGAGATGAGGTGTGTGCCTGTTGATAGTCATACCCGACCGACAGCGTCGTCATTGCGGTAAGGTCAGCATCCAGCGCGCCGGTAAAGAATTTTTTGCGTTTCCCGTAGCGATCGAGCCAGCTATTGCCATCCTGATAGCCCGTAATTACCCGGGTGCGAACATTGCCCGCCGTCGTTAGAGGCGCCGAAACATCCGCCACTACCCGACGTTTATCCCAGCTGCCATAACTGCCGGAAAGCGAGCCGGTAACGGTTTTACTGTCCGCATGTTTGCGCACCATATTAACCGCCGCCGAAGGTTCGCCGGTGCCGGTCATTAGCCCGGTTGCTCCACGGGTAACGTCAATACGCCGATAGATAGCCGTATCCGATCCCGCATCGCCAAAATTCCATATACCATCCAACGTGGTAGGGATGCCATCAAATAGATAGTTATTGATTAAAAAGCCGCGGGAATAATAACTTACTCGATCGGAATCCACCTGACGGGCGGAAACGCCGGTGGTGCTGCGCATCACGTCGCCAATTGTTTGTAATTGTTGATCCTGCATACGCTGCTGGCTGATAACGCTGACCGACTGCGGTATATCGCGCGGCGCCAGCGTCATTTTCGTGCCTGCGTCGGTGAGCGGCAAACTGTATTCATCCTCAGAGCGAACGCTTTCTGCACTATTGCCCTCCACCCACATTGTCTCTTCCGCCAGCGCCTGCTGCGCTATTGCTATATTTAGCGCCAGCAGCGTCATTTGCCACGGCGCTTTGCGATAGCGCCCTTGTCCTTCCCCTAACATACCAACCCCTTCAACGCGTTATTGTTATCCCCAGACGGCAGCGATGCCTGCAAGTAAAGACTTTCATCGCACCGTTTATCGATACCGTTAATGCTGGAAACCAGAGCGATATCGCTTTAACTCGTGCAATAAGCCTGCGTTTAGTGCGTACACCACCCCTTTTCCTGGGTGAATATAGGCCCAAAGAAAAATGCAAATGAGAAATATAATCATTTTTACTATCAATGCAATACACAATTGGCAGAACAGTGAGCCTACGGAGACATAATTACGGGCAATACCGCACAACACCGACATTCCCTATAGCGCTATATGCGGTATCCTGTAGACAAATTTTCACACAAAATCTGGCTTGCTCTGGCGCTATCCGGCGGTGAATTATGGCGTTATAGCCTTTACTGCACGACTGAACGCGCTTTTGGCAAGCTATCCGGGAGAGAAGTTATGAACAAGACTCAATGGGCGCTCAGCGCCGCGCTGGCAATTGGCCTTGGAATGATGGCGGGCAGCGCGGCTGCCAATACCGATGATGAAGCCCAGGCGTTAACTCAGCCGCAGTCACAGCCCGCTGACTCCAGCTATGAGGTAAAAACCTTCAGCGCTGATTTTCACCTCTATCATATTGGCGATACCGTTCCGGAGCTGTACCGGAGCAGCCAGTACGCTATATCCCAGTGGAAGCTGCGTAACCTGACGCCGCCTGATGAAGGCACTCATTGGACCTATATGGGTGGGAATTATGTCCTGATTACCGACGACGCAGGAAAAGTTGTTAAAGCTCTTTCCGGGGACATTTTTTACGCTAACTAATAGGGTTACTGAAAAGCGGCAGGCGCCTGCGCTCAGGCTCGCCGCTCAAAGGTATTCAACGCATATAGTGATTTTAATGGTGTTGGCTCCCTCTGTGGCTTGCAAAAAAAACTTATTCTTCCGCACGGACAGTTTTACCATTAAATATATTAGACCTACTTCCCAGTTTCACCATGAAATAATCCCACCAAAAACCAATTATCTCCGCCAGATGTTTCCTTATAACACCCGATAATTTAGATAAAATTAATTTTTATTAAGCAAATCCCGTATAAGAGGTGCCGGGAGAATAAACGAATACTCTCCCGTAATGATATTAACTCTACCAACGCATGCGTGTAGAAATAATAAACTGACCATCCATTAAAAATGGATGATCTGTGAGCTACCTTATTGAAGGCTCATCTTCTAAAAAGTGGCGTTAATACATTATGTGCGCTCGGAAAACAGGAAGTCAGGATAATTCATCTTTAATTACACAGGAACTGAGGGAAGCCGCCGGCATAAACCAGATATCCGCTGCTACCGCCGCCTACGGGTCGTAATTCGACCTCACGCTGCTGCGCCGTGAAAAACTCAGGTAACAGAGCATTTCCGTGTTCCGGGCTTAGCTCATCATCGGCACGCGGCACTACTGCCAGGCTCCGCAAATGTCTCTGTTCTGAAAGCGGAGAAATAGAGAACCGAATAATACGATTAATCCGGACTCCGCGCGGCGCTGCTTCGGCCAGATATCCCCTAACCACCGCCTCGCCTTTGTCACCGTGTAAATGAAAATTAATGCGCGTAGAGAGCGTCCGCTCTCCCAAATGGACTATCATACGCGCGTGGCACGTAAAGGGGATTGAACGCCGCGATGGAACAATATGGAAAAAGTAGACCGTCAGCGCCAAAGTCGCTAACAGCAGCACGTGCCCGAGGATGATAAATACCATGCTTTTGCGCTTCATGATATTTCTTCTCCCGCTTTTTGGTTTGGGAAATACAGCGACAGACAGTGCGGTGCTGAGCCGTATGACAGCAGCGCTTTATTGCAAATAATGGCGGAGACTTTTGTCGATGCCGGATACGCCGTGACGTAAATCGTCACTCGATCACGACATAACTCCTTATGCGTTGCGGTGAAGCTGGCATGGCGCTTATAACTGCCGGCATCGGCGTTATATTGCCAGGCGCATTTGCCGGTGATATTCGAGCCGGGCACATAGCCCGTAGAGGCTGCGTTTTTCTCAAGAGTGAAAATCTGCCCGCTCCCTGCCAGCAGCAGCATTAGGGCAGAAAACAGCGCCAAAGCCGCCACGCGCGGTAAGCGCAGGCGTTTTCGGCATTCGGCGTATGGCGTCATGGTTTTATCTTCTTCATTCCCCCTCCCCGGTGCCAACCTGCTGTCGGTTCCGACGCTGGCCTTCTCACCCCTGCGCAGCAATACGCGACGCGGCGACTGGGAATTCATAATCAGAATAGACGGAGCGTCCAGCGTAATAAAAGCGCGTCGCAGTTCTAGCAGCCCGTCCCATATAGCCTCCGACGAGGCCACTGGAAACAGGCTGCGCAGCGCCGTCTCATGAATCCAAATATCACTGCGCTCACAAAGGTACTGCAAACATATTGCAGAAAGATTTGTCAGCGTAATGTTTTGCCCACTGGTGGAATTAACAAGTGCGCGTGTCTGTGGAAAAAACTGTAACTGGTGAATAAGATAATTGCGGTTCATAAACTATTCACGCTGCACATTCCTGGCGAGATGCGAGCGTTGTCACCTGTGTCAAATAGTCGTGTTCTCATTTATATTTATCCCATGCAAGTGCGCAGCGATGCTACTTTTGAGGCCTCATAAAGTAAAGTCGCGTTTTTCATAAATAGTAACAAGATCGCACTTCCCGATGTGAAGTAGTGTTTTAAATAAACTTTGATTTAATCTCAATGGAGATAGTGAATATTCTTAATATAAATAATCCATCATTAAGAACATACGCAAAAAAAGATAAATTATCGGGATGTATGGGCTGGAATTCTCGCATATTTAATAACAGATATCGGTAACCGCGAATAATCCAGACCCAGATTATCGGCCTTTAATGTCATAATCACATTTACCGCCTGCCTCACCACAGATAAAAGCCGCCCCTCCTGACTCCAGGCATCGCGCTGAAAACGGCATGTGCAAAAATTCCGGGTACAGCCAGCATCAGAGCAGTGGATAACATAGCCTGCCGGGATAGGTATTTACCCTTTTGAAGTAAAAGGCCACCTTCTTAGAAGGTGGCCTTTGAGAATGCCCCCTTAAGGGGAATATTGTCACCTTCCGCTTACGACTCTGGCAATTCCATCTGCTGTTCATGTGTTTGTTCCGTTTTCTCCTGATGTCGCACATATCTTCTGATTATTTCTTCGTTCACATCGACCGTATCTACAAACTACCCTCGGGGCCAAAAATGGTTTCCCCAGCGCGTCTTCCTGATGTGTGGAAAACGATTATAGAGCCTGATGGCACTGCGACCTTTCAAATGACCCATTCGCGTTGATATCGAGATTTTAGGTCGGACGATGACCACCAGATGTACATGAGCTGGCTGAACATTTAACGCCGGAACTTCACAATCCTTTATGCCGCATAGTCCGCATAGAATGTAGATTGCCCTGTAAAGCTCCTTGCCCGGCCTGTCTTTAAGGCTCCTGAATCGATACGTTGGCGTCGGTATTTGCAACGCCAATATACCTGTGATGAACGCCTGTAAAGCCCCGTGTTGGTTTGTCTCCTTTTACTTGCGATGAGTAAGCAGAGCTATTCCGGCATTGGCATTGGCATTGGCATTGGCATTGGCATTGGCATTGGCATTGGCATTGGCATTCTTCAGCTATAGCCTTACAGGATCAATCACCACCTCCCAGGAGGGGGTTTCGGGGTGACAAGTAAAAAGGGCGTATCGCCCTTTTTATTGCCAACTGAAAACCATGTCCTGTGGGCGTGGCCATCAACAGATTTTGGCTCTGCTTTATTGTTTTGGGATTTAAATCTCACAAGCCAGACTGGCAGAGACTTTTTTAAGGAATTTGGTATGCCCCTCTGGGGCATCAAAGCAAAGCCGCTTATGAAGGCGGCTTTTTACTTCATCTGTTATTACGCGCGCCTAAAGCGCCCTAAAAGCGATATCCGCCGGGATGACATCCCCTTGCCAGTAAAGCTGCGCCGCCACGCGCCCGGCTAACTGCCGGTACAGATGCGTAAACTCACCGTCAGGGCTTTTCACCACGGTCGGCACACCGCTATCCAAATCCTCTCGCAGAGAAATGTGCAGCGGCATTTGCCCAAGCAGCGTTGTATGATACTGCTGCGCCAGCTTTTCAGCACCACCGGTGCCAAAAATAGGCTCATGATGCCCGCACTGGCTACAAACATGCATGCTCATATTTTCTATAATACCCAGCACCGGAACATCCACTTTCTCAAACATTACGATGCCTTTTTTCGCGTCAATCAGCGCGATATCCTGCGGAGTGGTCACCACTACCGCGCCGGTAACCGGTATATTTTGCGCCAGCGTAAGCTGGATATCACCGGTGCCAGGGGGCATGTCCAGCACCAGATAATCCAGGTCCGGCCACAGGGATTCCTGGAGAAGTTGCAGCAGTGCCTTGCTGGCCATCGGCCCGCGCCAGACCATGGCATTGTCGTCGGTCACCAGATAGCCAATAGAGTTAGTGGCCAGTCCGTGCGCCATAATCGGCGCCATATGCGTGCCATCAGGCGACGTTGGGCGCTCCGCTTCAGTGCCGAGCATCGCCGGAACGGAGGGGCCATAAATATCGGCATCCAAAATACCGACTTTCGCGCCCTCTGCAATGAGCGCCAGCGCCAGGTTCACCGCCGTAGACGATTTGCCTACCCCACCTTTTCCTGAACTCACGGCAATAATATTTTTGACGCCATTAATGCCCGCTCTGTCTTTAACGCGTTTAAGCGTGGCGATATTGTGCGTCAGCTTCCAGTCAATCGCCCGGGCGCCGGTCACCCGCAGCAATTCAGCGCTGGTTTGCTCTTTCAGAACGTTAAATCCGCTTTGCCAGGCAAACGGCATTTGCAGTTCGATATAAACCACATCATCCATCCAGGCTACATGATGTAGCGCCTTCAGGGCCGTCAGGTTATGTTTCAGGGTAGGGTGTTGAAATTGTGATAGCGTTCCGGCGACCATTGCGCGCAGGGCTTCCGGCGATCTCACCTGGGATTGCGAACTCATCCCGACTCCTTTGGTTACAGGGTGCAGTCTGACCATAGCCAGACAGGGTTAATTTATTAAGCATACCAAAAAGCGAATAATTCCCCCATTACTCGCTTTTGACTTACTAAAAAATTCCTCGTTTGGTACTATCGTTACCCCCTTTTTTCATACTGAAAGATCGATTGTCACTATGGCTCACGTCGCGAAAAAAATACTGGTAACCTGCGCCCTTCCTTATGCGAACGGCTCCATTCATCTCGGCCACATGCTGGAGCATATTCAGGCGGATGTCTGGGTGCGTTACCAGCGAATGCGCGGCCATCAGGTTAATTTCATCTGCGCGGACGACGCCCACGGCACGCCGATTATGCTCAAAGCGCAGCAGCTTGGCGTTTCACCGGAGCAGATGATTGGCGACATGAGCCAGGAACATCAGCGTGACTTCGCCGGATTTGCCATTAGCTACGATAACTATCACTCAACGCACAGCGAAGAAAACCGCGCTTTGGCGTCCCTGATTTACGGCCGCCTGAAAGAAAATGGGTTCATTAAGACCCGGATAATCTCTCAGCTTTACGATCCGGAAAAAGGCATGTTCCTGCCGGACCGCTTTGTAAAAGGTACCTGCCCGAAATGCAAAGCGCCGGATCAATACGGCGATAACTGCGAAGTCTGCGGTGCGACCTACAGCCCAACGGAACTTATTGAACCTAAGTCCGTAGTGTCTGGTGCCACGCCGGAAATGCGTGAGTCTGAGCAATTTTTCTTCGATCTACCGGCCTTTAGCGAAATGCTGCAGGCGTGGACGCGCAGCGGTGCGCTGCAGGAGCAGGTAGCGAACAAAATGCAGGAGTGGTTCGACGCAGGGCTGCAGCAGTGGGATATCTCCCGCGACGCGCCCTATTTCGGCTTCGAAATTCCGGGCGCGCCGGGCAAATATTTCTACGTCTGGCTGGATGCGCCTATTGGCTACATGGGATCGTTTAAAAACCTGTGCGACAGGCGCGGCGACCTCAATTTTGACGACTGGTGGAAACCGGGTTCCGACGCCGAGCTTTATCACTTTATTGGCAAAGATATCGTCTACTTTCATAGCCTGTTCTGGCCCGCCATGCTGGAAGGCAGCGGTTTCCGCAAGCCGACTAATCTGTTCGTGCACGGCTATGTCACCGTTAACGGCGCGAAGATGTCCAAATCACGCGGTACGTTTATTAAAGCCAGTACCTGGCTGAATCATTTCGACGCCGACAGCCTGCGCTATTACTACACCGCTAAACTGTCTCCGCGCATTGACGACATTGATTTAAGCCTGGAAGATTTCGTTCAGCGCGTGAATAGCGATATCGTCAATAAAGTGGTCAACCTGGCCTCACGCAACGCCGGGTTTATTACTAAGCGCTTTAACGGCGAGCTGTCTGATACTCTTGCCGACCCTGAGCTGTATCAGCGCTTTATCGACGCCGCCGCCAGCATCGGTGAAGCCTGGGATAAGCGTGAATTCAACCGCGCGGTGCGTGAAATCATGGCGCTGGCCGACCAGGCAAACCGCTATGTTGATGAAATGGCGCCGTGGGTGGTCGCCAAACAGGAAGGTCGCGATGCTGAACTTCAGGCCATCTGCTCGATGGGCGTAAACCTGTTCCGGGTACTGATGACCTGGCTAAAACCGGTGCTGCCGGGCCTGAGCGCGCGCGTTGAAGCATTTTTAAATACCGAACTGGAATGGGATGCCATCGCGAGGCCGCTGCTTGAGCACCGCATCAATCCCTTTAAAGCGCTATATAGCCGCATCGATATGAAACAGGTTGATGCGCTGGTTGAGGCCTCGAAAGAAGAAATTAAAGCCACCGCCCAGCCGCAGAGCGGCCCGCTGGCCGACGCGCCGATTCAGGAAACCATTACATTTGATGATTTTGCCAGAGTCGATATGCGCATCGCACTCATTGAAAACGCAGAATTTGTCGAAGGGTCTGATAAGCTGCTGCGTCTGACGCTGGAACTTGGCGGTGAAAAGCGGAACGTGTTCTCAGGCATTCGCTCCGCTTATCCGCAACCAGAGACGCTCATTGGACGCCTGACGGTGATGGTAGCCAACCTGGCGCCGCGTAAAATGCGCTTTGGAGTCTCTGAGGGGATGGTAATGGCCGCCGGCCCCGGTGGAAAAGATATTTTCCTGCTAAGCCCGGATAGCGGTGCCCAGCCGGGGCAGCAGGTCAAATAAACGCTAACGCCCTCTGTTGAGGGCGTCTTTTTCGCACAGCAGCCGCCCGACGAGCGCCTCTGCAATGGGTTACAACGCGCTAATTTTTCTGAATAACCTGCTCATTGCCAGCCATTCTCAGGCGCGCCATTAAAGTAGCGCATTCAGGCTTATCACCGTAGCGCGCGGCAAGCGCGGTACCGCAGCAGGGTAATCACGCTGTAACTACCGAACCCTTTCATTCTATAATCGCTCATCGACTGGAGGATGCCCGTCATGAAAGCAACGAAAATCGCACTTATCACCGGGATGGTCATTATGGCTCTTGGCGGTATCGGCGGCGTGATGCTCGCCGGTTACACCATCATTTTACATGGCGGGTAAGTCGGCGCTGAGCCACACCGAACGCGCTGTCAATCACCAGCGCCGCCAGCGCCACCGGCAGTGCACCTTGCAGTACATAGGCGGTATTGAAGCCGCTTAAACCAATAATAATCGGCGTACCCAGCGTCTTGACTCCCACCGTAGAGGCAATCGCCGCGGTGCCAACGTTAATAATGGTTGATGTGCGAACGCCGGCCAAAATAAGTGGGGCCGCCAGCGGCAGCTCTACCCGCCACAGACGCTGCAGCGGCCCCATTCCGGTACCGTTCGCCACTTCCCTCACATCCAGTGGCACCGCCGTCAGCCCGGCCAGCGCGGCCTGCAATATCGGCAGCAAACCGTACAGCAATAGCGCAATAAGCGCCGGCGTCTGTCCAAAACCAATCACCGGCACCGCCACGGCCAGCACTGCCACCGGCGGAAATGTTTGCCCCACGGCGGCCACCGTTTCCACCAGCGGGCGAAATTCTCGCCCGGCGCGCCGAGTAACCAGAATCGCCAGCCCCACTCCCGCTATCGTTGCCGCAAGGCTTGATATTAATACCAATTCAAGATGGCTCCACGCCAGCGCGATAAAGCTATCCTGCAAATAAACCGGTCTGTCCAGCGCGGGAAACAGCGCATGAAACAGAGGAGCGCCGTGCGGCAGCCAAAGCAATAGCGCGCAAAATGCCAGCCCCAGCCAGAACAATGAAGAACGCAGCGCCATCATGCAGCAGACTCCGCGTTAATTAAATCACGAAAATGCAGCACGCCGCAGGCTTCGCCGTCTGCACGCGCAACGGGCAGCGCCTGACAGCCGCGCTCAACGAAGCAGGATAACGCCTCGCGCAGGGTCAGCGTGTCGGCGATGGCCTCACCGGGCATGCGCTCATCGGCACGCGCCCAGTCGCCAACCTGGCGTAGTGATAACAGGCGTACGCCCAGTTCGCTGCGCCCGAAAAAATCGCGCACAAACGGCGTTGCCGGACGCGTTAATAGCTCGGCTGGCGTTCCCTGCTGCACAACGCGACCGCTGTCCATCACCACCAGCCGGTCGGCTAACAGCAATGCTTCGTCTACGTCATGCGTAACCAGCACGATTGTGCGCCCTAACAGACGATGAATGCGCTGAATCTCTTGCTGCATCGCGCTGCGCGTTACCGGATCGAGAGCCCCAAATGGCTCGTCCATTAACAACAGTTCAGGATCGGCCGCCAGCGCGCGCGCCACGCCAACGCGCTGCTGCTGCCCGCCGGAAAGCTGATGCGGGTAGCGCGTGCGAAATAGCGCCGGATCCAGCGCCAGTAGCGTTAATAATTCATCCACTCGCGATTCAATACGCGCCCGCGGCCAGCGAAGCAACTGCGGCACCGTGGCAATATTGTGCGCTACGGTCCAGTGCGGAAATAATCCAACGGACTGGATAGCATAGCCGATACGCCGCCGCAGTACGCCCGGCGCCAGTTGCGCAATGTCATCCCCGGCAAAGGTAATGGTCCCGCTGTCGTGTTTCACCAACCGGTTTATCATACGTAACGTGGTGGATTTACCAGAACCGGACGTGCCGAGCAGCACGGTAAATGCCCCGTCAGGGCAATTCAGCGATAAATTGTCTACCGCCGCGCGATCGCCATAAAATTTACTGACGCCGTTAAAATGAATCATGACGTTTAACCTCCAGCCCGGCTATCGCCAGATTAAGCAGCGCATCGGCAATTACCGCCAGCGCAATCGTTGGGATCACGCCAAGGAGCACCAGGTCTAACGCGCTGCTCGATAACCCCTGAAATACCAGCGAGCCAAACCCGCCCGCCCCAATCAGCGCCGCAATCGTACTCATTCCTATCGTCTGAACCGCGACGGTTTTTAATCCGCGCAGCAGTACCGGGAGCGCCAGCGGAACCTCAACCTTTAAAAAACACTGCATGCCATTCATACCCATCGCTCTGGCGCTTTCCAGCACCAGCCGCGGGGTTTGTTCAAGCCCTGCCACCACGCTGCGCACCAGCGGTAACAGCGCATACAGCACCAGCGCAATCAGTGCGGGCGCCAGCCCTATACCGCTAATCCCGGTAATACCCGCCTGCGCGAGCACTTTGCCCAACCCGGCCAGCGGCGCAATCAATAAGCCAAATAGCGCCACCGCCGGAATAGTCTGGATAATATTCAGTACCGTAAATACCGGCGTGCGGGCCTTTGAATACCGATAACACCACAGACCTACGGGTAAGCCTATCGCCAGCGCTGGCAGCAGCGTTCCCCCCAGCAGCAATAAATGACGTCCAAGCGCCGCGTCAAAAACGTCCCGGCGATTGGCGTACTCTTTCATCAGCGAGAGCGCATCCAGGGCGCCGTAAAGTAGAAGTAAGGTGGGAACAATCCAGATTTGCGCCTGTAACAACCAGCGCCACAAACGACCGGGCGTTAGCCGACGCGCGGCGTCGCTGCATACCAGCAGGCACAGCGCCAGCAGTAGCCACAGGCCGCTCCCCGGCGAAGTGCGCGCTACCGCGCTGCCGCCCTGGGTCAAATGAAGCGCTGCGCGCCCGGCAGCCAGCAGCAGATAAATCAGCGACGCCTGGGCGGTTATCAGGGTTAACGCATGCACCGCCGGGCGAGACGGAGCACACGCTAGCGCCAGTAGCAATCCGATGGGGACACATAGTAACCAGCCAGAGTGACCCGGCAGCGCCCATAAATATATCGGCGTACCGGACAACAGGCGATTCGGCGCAAAATTTAACAGCGGTAGCATCGCTGCAAGCACCATCAAAACAACCAGCAGCAATAACACACGATTAGGACTTCTTACGGGCATGCATTTTTGCTCCGTTTTCGCCAAACCTTTCTGTGCAAGCCATTCGGCCGCAACGCGCTTCGCATCAACGCCATCAACGGCGATACGCGCATTCAGTTTCTGCAGCGTTTTGATATCAAGCGCGCTGAAAACTGGCGTAAACCACTCTCCCATCTTTGGATACGCTTTTAACACCGCCTGGCGCACTACCGGCGCTGGTGCATAAACCGGCTGCACCGCCTTAGGATCGCTGAGCGTCTGCAAACCCAGCGCGGCGACCGGGCCATCGGTACCATAGGCCATTGCCGCATTGACGCCGGAGGTATTTTGCGCAGCGGCACGTAGCGTAACGGCGGTATCTCCGCCCGCCAGCGACAATAATTGGCTCTGCTCCAGATTAAAGCCGTAGGCTTTTTCAAAGGCAGGTAATGCATCCGAGCGCTCGATAAATTCAGCCGAGGCGGCCAGCTTAAATTCACCGCCCTGTTTCAAATAACGGGTTAAGTCAGCGAGGGAGGTTAACTTACCTTCTTTCGCCAGTTTCTGACTCACGGCAATGGTCCAGGTGTTATTCGCCGGGGCTGGCGTTAGCCAAATCAGGTGATTCTGCTGTTCATCCAGTTTTTTCACGGCTTCATAGCCCTTGCGGGCATCCTTCCACACGCTGTCGCCTTCTTTCTTAAAGAAAAATGCGCCGTTCCCCGTATATTCCGGGTAGATATCCAGTTCACCCGCAGTAATCGCGCCGCGCACCACCGAGGTGGTGCCAAGCTGAATTTTATTTACGGTTTTGACACCGTGGCTTTCCAGTACCTGCAAAATGATATTCCCCAGCAGGGAGCCTTCCGTATCTATTTTCGATCCGACTTTTACCGGTTCCGCCGCATGCGCGCTCATCGCCGCCAGGCCCAGGAGCGCCGCTGTTACCAACGGTGCAAAACTGATCCACCCCAGCGGTTGAAAACTGATCCAGG
>CALYPF010000004.1 GCA_945271245.1 uncultured Enterobacteriaceae bacterium
AGACCGTTGGTGGTGACGGTAAGTGGATCACTTTTTACCCGTTGTTGACACCTTTCAGATACTGAGAAATAACCGCAGTACTCAGCCCCGTTTTAGTGGCTACCTTTTTTTGGGTGTAGCCAGTCCCCTCCAGCAAGTGGATTAATTTATCTTTGATGTTCATTTAAATAACCTTATTGATGATTACTGGCTTTCTTTAAATCGCTTTCAAATTCCGATTCGAATAAATAAACCTTTTCAGGCTCGCTGTTATTCCGTTGCGGGGCAAACATCGTAACGTCAATCTCAGGCCGCTGTTCCAGCGCTGGCCGCAGCTCTTCCTGCTTGCGACGCACCTTGTCTTCCAGGTTCCTGACGCTACGTTTGACGCGCTTCTCTTTAAGCTGCTCGATACGGGCTTTAGGGAAGGCATCGACTTTGTTGCCGTTCCAGATGGCGTCACATATCCAGGTGCCGTCCATACGCCGCACGATAACGCTGTGGGGGTCATGAATATCAAAGCAGACGCGAACCTCTTCGCCTTCGACGCTGGCAAGTTCCGTGCTGAAATAGATATTTTTAAACAACTTTATTTCGCCGCGTCGCGCTATACAGACCTGCTCAGGTCTGAACATTTCATGCAGTTCAGAGCTGGTGAGGTACTGAATTTCTTCCTGCTCCTGCTTAATAACGTGGTTACGGTAGGCCAGCGGCGACCAGTGTTGTCCGTTGTTACGCTCCGGCAGACTGCTGTGTGGACGATTATTATGCCGCTCTATCTGGCGCTCAATCTCAGCGACCAGCTGCTCCATCGTCGGCACCTTACGCATGGCTGAGGCCTGAACCTCATTCAGGGGCTTCCCTTTCTCCAGGGCATTAACCGCTGAATCCACCGCCTTGCGGTACTTACGTTGCGCTTCCCGGTCACCAGATTTACCCACCCAGGAACCAAAGGCCATCGCGGCACGCTTCGGTATTTCCTGGTTAAGACGTTCGATAATACCGCGCCCCTGTGGATTACCCGGAATACCGGTGGGGTGCTCAATACCGAGGCGGGAGAAAATACCGGTAATATCGGCATCAAATACGGCGTTTTTCTCACCGCCACCGTTATCGGAGTAATACATCAGCGGTACGCCATAGCGTGACACTGCGTTACGGATGGCATCGCCTACGGCGACCTGGCTCTCGGACATGGCCAGACTCCAGCCGACCACCACGCGAGTGCGGGCGTCGATCACCAGCGTAATCTCAGGCCGGAACGGCTTGCCCGTCTCAGGGTTAATCACTTCCATCTTCATGCCGTGGCCATCGCCGACCCATACGCCATTAACCGGGATAACAGACCAGTCGCGGCGCACGAACGGCAGATACTTCTTGTAATCGGAGCCGGTTGCACGTCCGCGCTCGCGCTCGGCTACGGGCAGCTTGTCCAGTGCATAGCGCACTGTATCTACCTTCGGTAGCATGGATAACATGATCTCGTTGTCTCCGTACTGTTCAACCCACCACTTCGCAAACTTCTCGTACGCCATCATGACGGTGGGTTTGTTGGTATCGCGCCAGAAGCGCATAAAGTCCGGCATCCATGAATACTGGAACACCTCTTTTTTGCTGACCTTACCCGGTGCCAGCAGCGCCATACGTTCACCAACCGTACCTGCCGCCATCCAGGCTGACAGCCAGCGCTGAAGCGTTGGCACGCTGACCCCGGTGCGGGTGGCACCCTTGCGGGCGTTGGCGATATCGGCGGCCCGTTGCACATAATCCGGCAGCGTCCCGGCGACGGAAGCGTCGGCAATAAACTCGACCGCCTGTTTGCGCTTCATGCTGAGACCGCCGTTTTCGCTGCTGTCCATAAGGCGTAACACCTCCTGAACCAGCACCATCCGCGCATCACCGACTGCTTTCTGGCTGTCGGTCAGCTCGCGCAGTTTCTTCTCCTGCAGGGCCGGGCACTTGCGGTAAAGCGCCAGCTCGCGCTGTACCTTTTCGCCACCTGCTCCCGTGACCAGTTCGCCTCTGGCGGTCGCTTTTACCGGAAGGGAAGCAGACTGTGCCAGCAGCTGACGCGCCATGCGGGCCTGAACAGCTTCACGCGCGACGTCTGGCAAGCAATCAACATTGTACTCGTAGGCCTTCGTACCCTGGCGGCGGCGCATCATTTCCGGTAAACCAGCAGCACACTTATTCAGGGTGTACCGCACTCCCTGAACCGTACCAGGCAACCCCGGCAGGCCAATTAACTCATTCACCGTAACGAACATATCAGGACGCCTTACGCATCATGTAACGACTGGGCCAGATACAGGCCGGTTCTATATTTAGAGCACTCGCAATAATTCGCTCACCTTTTGGGTAAGAGCGATTAAGCGCATTTTTAAGCGTGTCGGGCTTAAGACCTGCACGAACAGACAGCTCACGCATGGTAGTGCCTTGTTTGTGGATCGCAGCCACAATGTCCAGACGGTGCCAGTCAGCACTGGATACTTCTTTTCTTTCCATCATTCGATTACCCTACAAAGTTAACCGTGCGGATAAGCCCTGCGGGTTATCCGTCTGGATAAAAGTATTGATCCATATGTAGCCCATGTAAAGCAAAAATAGCTCTTTCTTTTGTATTTATAGCCACGCAAGCCGTGGGGAGGCTAAAGGACACTACATTTCAATAACTTATGTGGTAAAGAAAATGAGCAAGCAAAAAGAAAACAAATTTGCTATTGAGGGTGAGGAAAAAGAAAGCTTTCGCCAGCGCCTTGAAAACCTGATTGGCAATAGAAGTGTAAGAAGCGCAGCACAAGCTTGGAATCTTCCTCCATCGACAATTAACAACTACCTACATAAGGGCACTGAACCCGCACTCAAAGTCGCTCTAGCGATAGCCAAAGCAGAAAGAGTAAGTCTGGAGTGGTTAGCAACTGGACTAGATAAAGTTGAATGGACTACAAATAGCCCAAGCGATGTGAGTGATCCTCTCAAATTTACATGGCAAATGATCTATGAATCTCTTAGTAAAGAAGATGCCGAAGCCTTGATTAGGTTGATCCACAAGGAAGGGGCCAGAGGCATTCTATCCTCGGCTGGAACTGACGAGGACATCGATACCACCTTGCTTCTTTTGCCTAAGGAGGAAAAGGAACGCCTATTAGCATTGCATGAGGCTAAAAAAGGGGCATCTGAAGGAAGTGAAGTGAGCAGCACGGACAGCCTAGCTCAGGAAGCTAAGCGAGCAGGATAGATTAGGAAAGCGTAGGCAGCTTCTTGCTGTCAGGTGTAATGCATATTTTTTATGAGGTTATTGAGTTCGGCCAACTTTTCTAGCCGCCTGCTCAAACGAAAATCAAAAACGATTTAAATGCAGTTAAAACTCACACAAGTAACAATCATTCGAGTATCAAATACCGTTCGAAAAAATCAGTTTTAAATCATTTTTTCGCGGCGGGTATCAAATCCCACATTTCGACCAATGCCGCGCCAGTCAAAGGCTGTCGGCGTTCTTAAGGTATGTACGATCAGTATCAAAATGATTACCCCCCCACAATCCGGGGCAATTTGCCCGCTCAGCAGCTTCATCAGCGTACTTTTCCCGCAGCCAGAGGGGCCGGCGATGGCTACGCTTTCGCCCGGCGCGACGCTGAGCGAAAAATCGCGAAATAGCGGCGCGCTGTGTTTATCCCAGGCGAAAGTGATGCCGCTGACGCGCAGCCCGAGCGCCTGCGGCCAGCGGATATGCGGCCGCCCGGCCGCCGCGCCGGGTGACAGGGCAATATCGGAGACTCGCTCGCAGTGCAGGCTAAGCATACGCAGCGACAAGAGCGCATCGGTTAACGCCAGCGCGCTGGCGGCGAACAGCGCGCGCAGGGTATTAAACGCGACCCAGGCACCCATCGTCATCTGGTTTTCCAGCACTTGTCCCACCCCAAGCCAGAGCAATAGAATCGCGTCGCAGGCGCCGACGAAGGTACTAAATAGGCTGAAAAGCATATCGAATTTATCCAGCCGCAGCCCGGCATGGAGCGTATCGGCGTTCAAACCCATCATTTGCGACTGCCGCTGGCGACCAAGCCCCTGCGCGCGGATGGTCGCGATGCCAAACAGTGTTTCCATCAGCCATGAATCGGCGCGTGCGGCGTTAATGAGCTGCGCTTCAGAAAGTTCGCGGTAAATCGGCCAGGTTAACAGGCGCATGACAATATAAAGGAGGGTAAATCCAACGGCGATGCCCGTAAGCCCGCCGCCGTAAATAATCAGCAAACCCAGCGCGCCAGCCGCGGTAACGCCGGCAATTAGCGCACCGCTAATATCATGTATAACGCTGTGGCGCAGCGCGTCCAGCGCGTGATAGCGCGACTGAATATCGCCGGGCCGACGGCGTTCGAACCAGGCTGCGGGCAGCGTGAGCAGGTGGCGGAAAAGCCCGTCCTTCCACTGAAGATCCGTCAGCGCATTAATCATGGCAATGGTCCAGTGACGCCAGAGCGCCACGGCGCTTTGCAGTATCGTTAGCAGCAGCAGCCCAAAGCAAATCACGTGCAACAGGCTACTGTCGCGCTGTGGAATAACGGTATCCATCACGACCTGGGTGCCCACCGGCAGCAATAGCGCGATGGACTCGACTAACAGCGACAGTAAAAAAAGCCGCGTAAAGGCCGCGCGAAAACCGCGCATCTGGCGCAGTAAATCCTGCAGTTTCAGGCGCACGACGTGCCGGGTTCGGGTAAAGTTGACGCCGGGCCATAGCTCGCAGGCGACGCCGGTAAAATGTGCCCCCAGTTCCTGTAGCGTCAGCGTGCGCCGCCCGCTCGCGGGATCGTGGATAATCGCCCGGCGGCGACCGGCCTGAACCAGCACCACAAAATGGTTGAAATCCCAGTGCAGAATACAGGGCAGCGTAAGCTGAGGCAGTTCGTGCATCTCCAGCGACAGCGCGCGCATACCAAACCCCATCTCTGAGGCCGTCTGGCTCAGGGTTTCCACGGTGCTGCCGCGCGATGAAACGCCGAACCGCTGGCGCAGCGCCTGCACATTGACCCACTTCCCGTGATGCCCGGCAATCATCGCAAGGCAAGCCAGCCCGCACTCCGCCGCTTCGCTTTGATGCAAAACGGGCGCGCGGCGGCGCAGCGAAAAATGCCCGGGCGCGCGGCGCAGTCGGGCGCGAGATCCCTCAGTCATTGGCCGGTCCTGTCATATCGTGGCGAATGCGCGTCGCGGGCGCAAACAGCCACTCAACGAGCCGGCGCTTTTCCAGAAATAGCACGCCGCTGGCGCGGATGCCGTGACGCAGCGTCAGCGCCTGATTACCCGGACGCGTTTGCGGGAAGTGCGGCGTGACCTCAACGCGAAACCAACTCTGCGTGGCATCGCTGAGTTTTTCCTGCGCCGCGGGCCAGCTCGCCATCTCTTCCGAAGTAGCGGGCGCGGCGGCGATAGTATGAATAGTGCCGGAAAATTGGCCGAATTTATCGGCGGGAAACGCATCGTAACGCACGCTGACGCGCGCACCGGGCGTTAGCCAGGGGACAGCGTAAGCAGGTGCCCAAAATACGAGCCGGTAATCCCGCGCCGCGCCGGGGATGATATTAAGCATTCCTTCGCCGCGCCGCACCGTCTGGCCATCCGTGACATTCAGCGCGTCAACTATCCCCGCCTGCGGGGCTACCACCGTCGGCGACTCGCTGGCGTCAAGCTCGGCAAGCTGGTTCAGCAGCGCATTCTTTTGGATAAATAGCTGACGAATCTGATTATTAAACTCTACGGCCTGGGCAATCAGGGCATTATCCATTGCCATCACCTGCAATCGGTGCTGTTCATGCTGGCCGCGAATAGCCAGCAGATTGAAACGGTGCTGATGGTGCAGGGTTGCCTGTGCGGTAAGCTGATCCTGGGCGATCAGACCCGACTTCCAGTAGCGACGATAGCGCTGCAGCGTATGGTCTATCTCGTTAAGGCCGCGCTCGGCGTCCCGTAATGTTTGCTGCGAGCTTTCACTGGCCTGGCGGTATAAGGCTTTTTGCTGTGAAAGCGCCGTTTGCGCGGTGTCCCGGCTGAGTGCTATCTCTTTCATACTGGCTTCAAGCGCTGCGATTTGCTGCTGCAAAGCGCGCCGCTGGCGCATTCCGGCATCGCCGCTCTGCGTGGTGCGCCGCACCGCCAGCTGATAAAGAGGCGCCCCCAGTTCGACGCGCTGCCCCTGTGCGACCAGCGTGCGCACTACCGTGCCCTGCCACGCAGAAGTGACCCGCACCGGCGGCGGTATCGCCACCAGCTCGCCGCTGACCAGCGCTTTGCGATGCAGGGTACCAAAATGCAGCAATGCGGCAACTGCGCTTAAAAACGCCAGCGTCAATAGTGTAATGCCCCAAACCGGAAAGCCGCGTGGGATTAGCGCTTTACCGCGCCACTGGCGCTGTTGTTCCCGAAGGAGAGACTGGCGAAAGAGCGTCATTGGATTCCTGCTTTGTTTGACGATTAACGCCGCCAGGCGGAGCGCAGCCCCAGCGGGGTATCCAGCGTATGTTTCACAAACGCGGCGCCGAGGCGAGGATGTTGCATAAATACGGCGAGAAAATGCGGAGCGACGGTTTTTTCAATGCCCAGTACCCTGAGCGCCGCCGCCAGTTGAACCTCCAGAAGTAGCCCGGGGCCGGTCAGCGCAGGCGTAATACCATAATCGCCCTTCAGCCCTTCTTCGCGCCAGCCGAGCAGCCGCGCCAGCGAGTGCGTAATACCCTCAGAGTGCGGCACATGAAAAATAGCGTCCCGGCGCTCTAAAAAGCGATAGCGCTTGTTCAGGGTGCGCAGAGTCAGACGTAGCACCCTGGCCTGCGGGCAGCAGGCCAGCACATTGCTGTAATAGATACCGTCCAGTGCGGGCGTCGAACTTTGCGTTACCCAGTCGCGCCAGCTAAACACGGCCCCCAGCGCCGGGATTTTGCCGATATGCAGCGTGTGCGTATCGGCGTGCATGCAGGCCTTAAGGCGGCAGCGCATGCGGGGTGAAAGAAACGGATGCGTGTCTATGCGCTCGGCGCTGCTTTGGGCGGCTGCGTCGTCCTGCAACAGTGCCGCCAGCGCGCGCTCGGATTTCGCCAGCGCAATCGCTTCATCGTGCCGCAGGTTAAGTGTTTCCAGCAGTCGATGGGTGCGGGGGAAAACCGTATCCAGACAGGGCAGGGTATCGATGTCGATATAAATCCCTCCGTAGCGATTCAGAACCAGCAAACGCACAATATCGCTGGCGCTGGCCAGATTACCCCGCAGGATTAACTCGTAATAATACAGGCGTTTTAGCGGCGCCTGTGCGCCGTGAAACAGCGGCGTAATTTCCATAAGTTCCACGCCGGCGGGTAGAGATGCCTGCCCCTGTGCGGCGGGGAATGTCGTTTTCTCAGCCGCGATCTGGTATAGAAAGCGCTCCGCCAGCGCGTTAAATGTGAGTTCCGGGTGCGCCAGGCGCGGCCAGATGAATCGAAACGCGGCGTTTTGTAGTTGTCGCAGCGTGGCCTGCGGGGCGTGGGGCGATATTTTGCGCGCGTAAGCCATTAGCCGGGCCTGAAAATGCTGACACTGACTTACCTGCGGATCGTGCCAGAGCCAGAGCGTTTTATCGGGGTTGGCCGCTTTCCAGATAGTCAGGTAGTGGCTGTCCAGCGCCGCTGGCGCGCCTATCCAGATGAAATGCAGAATATCGGGAACCTGCAGTTTATGCTGTGCCAGCGCTTCCAGCTCGCGCACCCGAGAACGCCGGGCCAGCGCGCGCTGGCTACGGTACGGCGCAGCGCGGAATTCGGCCTCAATCGCCTTTCCAAGGCGCTGCAAAATAAGATGAGACGGCATCGACGGCGGCTTCAGCGCAGGATGAACAAAAGGCTTAGCAGCGCGCAGGCGATAGCGATAATGGTGACAATCGCGTTATCCTGCACAAACTGGTAGAGAGATAAGGCGTTTTCACGCGCGGTGGTGCGCATTTTTTCCAGCGCTTCTTCTTCGCTCCCGGCGCGGATGGTCAGCGGATATTTAACGAACCCTTCCCGTTGCAGAACCGCTTGTTCCTCGCGGGTTAACGTCTTTATATCGTAAATCCGGGTTGCAACGTCTTTGGTATAAAAGACATAGGTGTTCATTTAATCCCTCCCATCCGTGGTAATCCTAAAAACTGACGCTGTGACAAAGGTTCAATGCCAGAGGTATCCTGCTGTCACTTCAGCGCTGATAGTAGATTAGCGCCTCGCCTGTCGGTCTATTCATTCTTCGTTTCAATAATAGACAGCGCCTGAAATGTTCACGCTGCTTGTGCGCTTCGTTTTCCAGGCGCTGTCCAGACACCAACGGGGGGTAACCATCGTTTGTGCAGCACGAGCTAGCTTGCGGAGGCGATTAACGCTGGGTACCGCAGTTCATCCCGTTGGTACGCCCGTTACGACCGCCGCCGTCGCTTCCGCCGCCGCCGTTATAGTTAATGCCGCCACCCGGCTTGCCAAAGTTCCAGGCTCCGCTGCCGCTACCGCGATTTGAGTTAGTGTAAGAGCCGCTGCGATTACCGGCGTTCCCGCCGCTCGAACCGCCGCTGCTGCTACCGCAATTACTGCCCGAACCACCTGCGCCGCAGGTATCGCCGAAACCACCGGCAATAGTAGAGTACAACTCCGTGGCAATTTCTTTCATCTCTGTTCCTTATTTTTGTTTTCCATAACAACATCCAGTGCCGTCATGCTGATGACGTCACTGTGGGAGTTTACTGGAATTTTTAGGAAATATAAGGAGGTTTTGATAATTAATAATAAATTGTGATTATGGTTATAAAAATAAAGAGTAATAATGTAATTTTGCATTTAAAAGGGAGGCTGTAAGAATATTTTCTGGAGTTATTGGGTTTGCTTTTACGCTGAAATTAACGGCGTAATCAACGCCATTTACTTGAAAAGCGGCGTTTTACTGGATGTCTGCGATGGGAATAGCCTGAAGCAGCGGCGACAGCGTGCAAAAAAGTCCGTGACGCCGCTTTAGGAGGGATAGAACGCAGAGATGTATTTATAAAGGCATTAATGCGGCGGGATTATCCGCCCCGGCGCGGCCTCCCAGCGGTAGCCAACGCCATACACGGCGCGAATAAACGCCTGGTCGGCTTCCAGCTCCTCAAGCTTGCGGCGTAAGTTCTTAATATGGCTATCGATAGTGCGATCGGTGACCACCCGATAGTCATCGTAAAGATGATTGAGCAGGGCTTCCCGGGAAAACACTTTACCCGGCGCGGAAGACAGCGTTTTTAGCAGCCGAAACTCGGCGGGGGTTAACTCCAGCGCGCAGCCGCGCCAGCTTGCCTGAAAGCGGTCTTCGTTAATGATAAGCGGCGGCTCTTCTTCCTGCTGCAGGCCGCTCTGCTGAGAGGGGCGGCAGCGGCGTAAAATCGCCTTCACGCGCGCGACGACTTCGCGCGGGCTGTAGGGCTTGCAAATATAGTCATCAGCGCCTATTTCAAGCCCCAGTAGCCGGTCGATCTCTTCGATTTTTGCCGTCACCATAATAATCGGAATCTCTGAAAAACGGCGGATTTCCCGACACAGCGTTAGCCCGTCTACCCCCGGTAGCATAAGATCTAACAGAATTAGATCGGGCGGCGTCTGGCGCACGTACGCCAGCACCGGCTCGCCGCTGGAGATGTGGGTCGGCGCATAGCCCCCCGCGCGCAAATAGTCGACCAAAAGCTGGCCGAGTTTGGGTTCATCTTCAACCACAAGCACGCGTGGCGCATTATCATCCAAAGGAAATTCCGTCATAACATCCTCTGCAGTTCTGTTTCCAGCGGCAGCGTTACATTGATACTGACGCCGCCCGCCGGCGAATGAGTAGCCTGAAGTGTACCACCGTGCGCCTGCACAATATTCTGGCAAATGGCCAGACCCAGCCCCGATCCGCCGCTGGCGCGGCTGCGCGAGCCCTCTGCGCGATAAAAGCGTTCAAAAAGCTGGGTCAGTTGTTCATCGCTCACGCCGGGCGCAGTGTCGGCGAAACGCAGATACAGGCGATGCCCGCGCGCTTCGCCGCTGATGTGTAGCTCGCCGCCCGCGTCGGTATAACGCAGACTATTTTCCAGTAAATTATTGAATAACTGCATTAAGCGATCTGCGTCGCCAAACAGCGAAATATGCTGAGGCAGCGTCAGACGCAGCGCTAGCCCCCGAGCATGAAAGCGCGCTTTAAACGCACCGGCGGCCACCTCCAGCAGCGCGACAATATCTAACGTTTTCTTTTGATAAGCCAGCGCGCCTTCATCGGAAAGCGACAGTTGATGCAGATCGTCAACCAATTTGGTCAGCGTGGCGACTTCCATCTGCAGCGAGGTAACGGATTCCGGCGTAAAACGCCGCACTCCATCCTGAATCGCCTCCAGTTCGCCGCGCAGCACCGCGAGCGGCGTGCGCAGCTCGTGGGAGATATCGGCCATGAATGCGCGCCGCATGCGCTGGTTCTTTTCCAGCGTGCTGGCGAGCTGGTTAAAATCCTGTGCCAGACGCCCCAGTTCATCGCGCCCGACTGGGGTAACCCGGGTACTAAAATCACCGGCGGCCAGGCGATGAGTGCCTTCAACCAGGCGTTTCACCGGCCGCAGCAGGCCGCGCGCCAGCGGAAATGTCGCTCCCGCCGCCAGTAAAATAGCCAGTATCACGATTATCCAGCTACTGCGGCGCTGCTGTTTATCGAAGTGAATATCGGTGCTGCGCGTCAGGCGTTCAACCGGTGAGGCAATAACCCAGCCTACCGTAGCGCCGGCGACGGTAATCGCTTTGCGCGTGCCGTCGCGGGGAATAGATGAAGGCGGGCCAACCAGCTTATTAAAATGTTGATCGGCAACCCAAAACTGAGTGCGCCAGCCGTGAGGCGGCATCGCCGTACTGGTTTGTGGTTCGCGATCGAAGGCGCGCAGTAACTGGAACATATAGCGATTATTATGGCGCAGGAATTGCCAGTTGCCGTGCTGCGCATACTGCTCAGACAAGGTATCGCTTAATAGCGCCAGCCGCTGCTCGTTGCCGCTCTTGATATAGCCGATAAAACCGCGTTCAAAACTGATGCGTACCGCAATGTGCATGAGGATCAGCACTGAAATGCAGGTAGCCAAAATAGCCATAAACAGTTTTCCCGTAATGCCGGGTCGCCACCACTTCATATTTCAGGTCTCCCTGACGCCGCACCGGCGGCGCAGTTCTTTCATAACAGAATCGGCGCTTCAGGCGCCTGAATCGCGTTGATTGTTCCGGGCAAGCGCTGCATTTTTACCGCTGTCGTCCGGAACTCTGGTGAATAGCAGCGCGGGGAGCGCAACGATCAGCGCCACAGCAAGCCAGGTGAAAAAGAATACGCTGTGCGCGGTACCGCCATCTGCCGTCACGTGCCGTGCGCTGAAAACCCCTAATATCAGGCCAGCGATAGTGACGCCAAGGCTCATCGAAAGCTGCATCACCATCGAGAGCAGACTATTACCGCTGCTGGCCAGTTGATCGGGTAAATCTTTCAGCGTCAGGGTGTTCATGCTGGAAAACCGCATGGCATTAACCATCCCGAGGCAGAACAGTACTACCGGCAGCAGCGGATACCAGCCCATCAGGCCGACGCCCATCAGTAATACACAGTTCAGCGCCAGCCCGAGCGTGGCGAACACCAGGACGCGGCGGTAGCCAAACCGGTTAACCACCTGCACCACGATCCGCTTCATGCTCATACTGCCCAGCACCATCGGGATCATCATTAGCCCCGCGTGAAATGGGCTAAAGCCTAAACCGATTTGCAGGAACACCGGGGTCATGAACGGGAGCATGCCGCTGCCAATGCGCGCGCACAGGCTGCTGCTAAGACCGAGGGAGAACGTGCGTGTGTTAAACAGCGTCAGGCTAAACAGGGCGCGCGGGCTGCGCCGGGCGTGCCAGAGGTAAATAATCAGCGCCAGCGCGCCGATGACGGCCAGCAGCGCGGTAAGCGCTGTGGATAACCCCATGCCCCGGTGGCCATCCAGCGCGAGCGTTAGCGCCGCCATGCCGACCGCCAGTAAGACAAAGCCTACGGCGTCGAAGCGACGGGTTTGCAGGGTGTAATTTGGCATTAGCCACAGCGTCGCGATGGCGCCGAGAATGCCCACCGGCAGATTAATCAAAAATATCCAGTGCCAGGATGCATATTCTACCAGTAAGCCGCCCAGCGCTGGCCCCAGCAGCGGGCCTATCTGACCGGGCAGCGTAACAAACGTCATGGCGGCCATATACTGGCTGCGCGGCACAATTTTCATCACCGTCAGGCGGCCCACAGGAACCATCATGGCGCCGCCAAGCCCCTGAACGACGCGCGCGGCGATCAGCCCGTCCAGAGTCACAGCGCGTGCGCACAGTAAAGAGCCAGCGGTAAAGATAACGATGGCGCAAAAAAAGACGTTGCGCACGCCGACTCTGTCCGCCAGCCAGCCGCTGGCAGGCAGCATTATCGCTACGGTCAGCACGTAGGAGACAATAACCATATGCATATGCAGCGGGCTTTCACCCAGGCTGCGCGCCATGGATGGCAGCGCCGTATTCACAATAGTGGTATCCAGCGCCTGCATAAAAAAACCAAAGGCGACTATCCATAGCTGCCAGCGCACGCTGCCGTGAAGTGCGATCATTGTCTTTACGACGCCTCCGTGGTTGAGTTTGAGGCGCGCCGGTTTTTTGCGCGCACAAAGCGCTGGCGCAGGCCATCAAAAAACAGATACACCACCGGCGTGGTATAGAGCGTCAATAATTGACTCATGACCAGGCCACCGACGATAGTGATACCGAGCGGCTGGCGCATTTCCGAGCCGTCACCCTGTGAAATCACCAGCGGCAGCGCGCCAAGAATCGCCGCCAGCGTGGTCATCATGATAGGGCGAAAGCGCAGCACGCAGGCCTGATATATCGCCTGCTTCGGGGTCAGCCCACCGTGGCGCTGCGCTTCCAGCGCGAAGTCAACCATCATAATGGCGTTTTTCTTCACAATCCCAATGAGCAGCATGATGCCAATAAGCGCGATAAGACTGAACGGCGCATTAAATAGCTCCAGCGCCAGCAGCGCACCGACGCCGGCCGAGGGCAGCGTGGATAAAATCGTCAGCGGGTGAATATAACTTTCGTACAAAATGCCCAGTACGATATACACCGTCGCCAGCGCTGCCAGGATCAGCACCAACTGGGAATTTTGCGTATCTTTAAACATTTGCGCGGTTCCGGAATAACTGCCGCGCACGCTGGACGGCACGCCGAGCGCCACCATTGCTTTATCAATGGCCTCGCTGGCCTGTGAAAGCGATACGCCGGTCGGCAGGTTAAACGCAATCGTTGACGAGGCGGAAAGACCTTCATGGCTTACCGACAGCGGGGCGTTAGCCGGGCGCCATGAAGCAAACCACGACAGCGGAATCGTCTTTCCTTCCTTATTGATGACGTACATTTTGTCCAGCGCGCTGATATCCTGCGCGTCGCGCGGGTCAACTTCTATCACCACCTTGTATTGATTGAGCGGCTGGTAAATGGTGGATATCTGCCGCTGACCAAACGCATTATTTAATAGTTCGTTGACGTCAGAGACGCTGATCCCCAGCCGGGCCATTGCTTCGCGGTTATACTCAAGCGCCATTTCCGCGCCGTTGTCTTGTTGATCTGAGTTGACGTCGGCGAGTTCCGGCAGCGCCGACAGCGCTTTGCGGATGCGCGGTTCCCATTCGCGCAGCGCGTTTAGGTCATCAGACAGCAGGCTGTACTGATAGCTGGCGTTAGACTGCCGCCCACCGACGCGAATATCCTGTACTGCCATTAAAAACAGGCGTGCGCCCGGTTCGCTGGCCAGTTTTTTGCGCAGCCTATCGATAATTTGCTGGGCGCTTGCGCCGCGTTCAGCGCGCGGTTTCAGGGTTATAAACATCATGCCGCTGTTTACCCGCGAGCCGCCGGTAAACCCGGTGACGTTATCCACCGCCGGATCGTCGCGGATGATTTTCATAAAATCCCGCAGTTTGCCGCGCATCGCCTGGAAAGAGATGCTTTGGTCGGCCTGAATCCCGCCCATCAGCGCCCCGGTGTCCTGTTCCGGGAAGAACGTTTTCGGCACGATAATATACAGCCAGACGTTAAGGGCGATTGTCGCCAGTAATACCACGCCGACGGTGCGCGCGTGATCGAGCGCCCAGCGCAAAGTGCGCTCATAGGCGCGCTGGAGGCCCGTCAGTATCCGGGCTATCACGCTAGGGCGGGACGCGCTGGCGGGCTTTGCCCGCAGCAGCCAGCCGCACATCATTGGCGTCAGCGTCAGAGATACGGCCAGCGAGATGGCGATGGAGACCGACAGCGTGACGGCGAACTCACGGAATAGCTTGCCCGGCAGGCCGCCCATTAACAGCAGTGGCAGAAAAACGGCGACCAGCGACAGGCTCATGGAAAGCACGGTAAAACCCACTTCGCGCACGCCCTGCAGCGCGGCCTGCAGCGGCCGCACGCCGTTTTCTATATGCCGTGAAATGTTCTCCAGCACCACAATGGCGTCGTCCACCACAAATCCGGTGGCGATGGTGAGCGCCATCAGCGACAGATTATTTAAGCTGAATCCGCACAGGTACATGGCGGCAAAGGTACCGATTAATGAAACCGGCACCGCGACGGCGGGGATTAATGTGGCGCGCCCGGAGCGCAAAAAAGCAAACACCACCAGGATCACCAGCGCTACCGCGATAATTAACGTTTGTTCGACTTCCGCCAGCGAAGCGCGAATCGTCGGTGAACGATCCAGAGCGACCTGTAAATCGATGGCCGCGGGAATGCTTTCGCGCAGCGCCGGTAGCCGGTCGCGTATCCGATCGACCGTATCAATAATATTGGCTTCCGGGGTTTTGCGGATCATCAGCAAAATCGCCGGCTTCGCGTTGGTCATGCCCGCATTGCGCTTATCCTGAACCGAGTCCGTGACGCTGGCGACATCGCGCAGGCGCACCGCCGCGCCGCTGCGGTAATGCACCACCAGCGGTGCATAATCTTCGGCCTGCTTTAATTCATCGTTGGTTTGTAACTGCCAGCGCTGCTGGTCATCTTCTATAGCGCCCTGGGGGCGACGCACGTTTGCACTGCTGATGGCTTTACGCACATCGTCCAGCGTTACGCCCTGATTAAACAGCGCCTGAGGATTAAGGGTGACGCGCACGGCGGGCAGCGAACTGCCGCCGACGTCTACATCGCCGACGCCGTCCAGTTGGGAAAGCGTTTGCGCCAGTTGCGTAGAGGCAAAATCATAGAGCTTGCCCTGACTCCAGGTATCCGAGGTCAGCGTCAGGATCATAATCGGCATATCCGCCGGGTTAGCTTTCCGATAGGTCGGGCGATTAGGCATTCCGCCGGGGAGCAAACTTTGCGCCGCGTTGATTGCCGCCTGTACATCGCGCGCCGCGCCGTTAATATCCCTGTCGAAATCAAATTGTAAAATAATCCGCGTCTTGCCAAGCGAGCTGGTCGACGTCATTTCATTAACGCCCGCAATGCGCCCCAGCGCACGCTCCAGCGGCGTGGCCACCGAAGAGGCCATGGTTTCCGGCGACGCGCCCGGCATTGAGGCGCTGACCATTATCACCGGAAAATCCACCTGCGGCAGCGGGGCTACCGGCAGCAAACGAAAGCCGAGCACGCCGCACAGCGTAATGGCCACGCTCAGCAAAATAGTGGCTACCGGGCGATG
Source organism: uncultured Enterobacteriaceae bacterium (assembly GCA_945271245.1). Taxonomy (GTDB): domain Bacteria; phylum Pseudomonadota; class Gammaproteobacteria; order Enterobacterales; family Enterobacteriaceae; genus Apirhabdus; species Apirhabdus apintestini. Next base: position 15,706 of record CALYPF010000004.1, read on the forward strand.
AATAAACAGCGCGAAAAATTTCACTTACGCCTCCCGGTCGCGCGTCGGAAAACGGCTGCGCAGACGCTGTGCCAGCGTATCGAATAATAAATAGATAACCGGGGTGGTAAACAGCGTCAGTACCTGGCTGACCAGCAGGCCGCCCACCATACCGATTCCCAGCGGGCGGCGCAGTTCTGCGCCGACGCCGGTACTGAGCATTAACGGCAGCGCGCCCAGCAGCGCGGCAAGCGTCGTCATTAGTATCGGACGAAAGCGCAGTAAACAGGCCTGATAAATAGCGTCATACGGCGCCATTCCCCGCTCGCGCTCCGCCGCTAGCGCGAAGTCGATCATCATGATGGCGTTCTTTTTCACGATCCCGATAAGCAAAATGATGCCGATAATCGCTATCACATCCAGGTCGTGACCCGACAGCCACAGGGCCAGCAGCGCGCCGACGCCAGCGGTTGGCAGCGTCGAGAGAATCGTTATCGGGTGGATAAAGCTTTCATATAACACCCCCAGCACGATATACATGGCGACTACCGCCGCGATAATCAGCCACACCGTGCTGGAAAGCGCGCTCTGGAAGGCGAGGGTGCTGCCCTGAAACGACGTCGTGATGTCCTGCGGAAAAGCGAGTTCCCGCTCGGCGTTGTTAATGGCCTGCACCGCATCGCCCAGCGCATAGTGCGCCGGAACGTTAAATGAAATCGTGGTTGAGGGGAACTGATCCAGATGGTTAACGGTCAGTGGCCCAAAGCGCTGCTCGATTTTTGCAATAGCGTTTAGCGGCACGCTGGCGCCGTCGCTGCCGGTAAGCCGGATGTTATCCAGTGCGCTCAAGCCCGGCGTGGCGCGGGTATCCTGTTCCAGCACCACGCGATACTGATTCGCCTGGGTATAAATCGTGGATATCAGCCGCTGGCCGAAGGCATTATACAGCGCGTTATCCACATCGGCCATGGTGATACCGAGGCGGCTGGCGGTGTCGCGATCGACATTGACCCAGGCGACCAGCCCTTTATCCTGCCAGTCGCTGCTAACGTCGGCTAACTGCGGCAGCGCGCTGAGTTTGTCCATGAGTTTTGGCACCCACAGGCTAAGTTCATCGAGCGAGGTGGCCTGCAAAGAGAACTGGTACTGGGTGCGGCTCGCCTGAGTGTCGATGGTCAAATCCTGCACTGGCTGAAGGTAGAGCGCAATGCCGGGCAGCCCGGCCGCCTGCGTCTGTAAACGCGTTATGACCGCGCTGATGCGATCGTCGCGCTCATCTAATGGCTTTAAGTTGATCTGCAGGCGCCCGCTATTTAACGCCGGGTTGGTGCCGTCGACGCCGATAAACGTCACCACGCTTGCTACCGCCGGGTCTTTACGTATCAGGTCGGCGACCTGGCGTTGGCGTTCCGCCATGCTGGCCCACGAGGCCGACTGCGGCGCCTGCAGCGTGCCTTGAATAATGCCGTTATCCTGCACCGGGAAAAACCCTTTCGGGATCAGCATCCACAGCGCTACGGTCAGCGCCAGCGCGCTGAGCGCAACGCTGAGCGTTAGCCAGGGGTGATTAAGCACCCGCTTCAGTAACCGGCCATAGGCGGCAATTACCCGATCGAACTGGCGCTCCGCCGCCGCTGAAAAGCGCCCCTGTTTCGTCAGGGAGGCGTGACTGAGCATGCGGGCGCACATCATTGGCGTCAGGGTCAATGAAATGGCGGCGGAAATCAGGATAGCCACCGCCAGCGTGATGGCGAATTCGCGAAACAGGCGCCCGACAATATCCCCCATAAACAGCAGCGGGATCAGAACCGCAATCAGGGAGAAGGTGAGGGAGATAATAGTAAAGCCGATTTCACCGGCGCCTTTTAGCGCGGCCGCTAACGGTTTTTCACCTTTTTCGATATAGCGGGAAATGTTCTCAATCACCACAATCGCATCGTCCACCACAAAACCGGTGGCGATGGTGAGCGCCATGAGCGTCAGGTTATTGATGGAAAAACCGAGGAATACCATAGCGGCAAAGGTACCGATCAGCGACAGCGGCACCGCCACGGCGGGAATAATCGTGGCCGGAATATTGCGCAGGAAGAGCCAGATAATCATTACCACCAGCGCTATCGCGAGCACCAGTTCAAACTGAGTGTCGCTGACGGAAGCCTGAATATTTGCGGTGCGATCGGCGATAAGCGTTACGTTGACCGATTTCGGCAGGCTCTTTTTCAGCGTCGGTAAAAGCTGGCGAATTTGGCCGGCGGTTTCAATGATATTGGCGCCCGGCTGGCGCTGAATATTCATCACAATCGCCTGCTGTTTATTGGCCCAGGCGCCGAGCCAGGCGTTTTCTGCCCCCTGTTCTACCGTAGCCACGTCGCCGAGCCGCACCGGAGCGCTATCGCGCCACGCGATAATAAGCTGCCGATACTCCTGCGCAGATTTCATTTGATCGTTAGCGGAAAGCGTAATGGCGCGCGTTGGGCCGTCAAGATTACCTTTGGCAGATTTGACGTTAGCACTACCGATAGCGCTGCGCACCGTTTCGCCGGTGAGCCCCAGCGCGGCCAGCGCCTGAGCGTTAAGTTTTACCCTCACCGCGGATCGCTGGCCGCCGGAAAGTGTAACCAGCCCGACCCCGCCGACCTGAGAAATTTTCTGCGCCACGCGGGTTTCGACCATATCCTGCACCTGGGTCATCGGCAGGGCGGTGGAGGTAACCGCGAGCGTCATGATAGGCGGGTCCGCCGGATTGACTTTATTGTAAACCGGCGGGTTAGGCAGATCGTTTGGCAGCAGATTGGTGGCGGCATTAATTGCGGCCTGCACTTCCTGTTCTGCAACATCGAGCGATAGCGTTAACTGAAACTGGAGTGTGACGACGGAAGCGCCGCCCGAACTCTGAGAAGACATCTGCTTTAAGCCGGACATCTGCCCGAACTGGCGCTCCAGCGGCGCGGTAACCGCCGAGGTCATGACGTCCGGGCTGGCGCCGGGGTAGAGTGTGACCACCTGAATGGTGGGATAATCCACCTCTGGCAACGCGGAAACGGGCAGGAAGCGGTAGCCGACGATGCCGGCTATTAAAATAGCCACCATTAGCAGCGTTGTCGCAACGGGCCGCAGGATAAACAGCCGCGACGGACCGCCGGTAGCGCTGGGAGGTAACACCTGCATCAGGAGTGCGCTCCCTGCGCGCCGGGCGCAGCCGCGCGCGGTGGCGTAATTTCAGTTTTATCCGCCGCGCTGACGACGGTCACTACAGTGCCTTCGGTGAGGCGGTCGATACCGTCAGTTACCACGCGGTCGCCGGCGGAAATCCCCCCGGTAATGGTTACTTTTTCACTGTTTTGCAGCCCGGTGGTCACCGCGTGCTTGCTCACCCGATTGCCGTCACCCAGCACCCAGACAAAATGCCCTTCATTGCCCATCTGCAGCGCGGCGGCGGGGATCACTACCGCATTTTGCTCCGTGGAGACCAGCATTCGCGCGTTGACAAACTGATTAGGGAACAGCGCGTCATCGGCGTTGGTAAAGCGGGCTTTAAGTTTGATGGTGCCGGTGCTGGCGTCTATCTGGTTATCCAGGCTTAACAGCGTGCCGTCGCTGAGTTTACGGGTATTAGTACGATCCCAGGCTTCGACGCTCAGGGCCGCGCCGCGCTTTTGCGCCGCGATAATATCGGCGATGTTGTTTTCCGGCAGGGTAAAGAGCACATCGATAGGGTGCGTTTGCGTGAGCACCACAATGCCGTCGCTATCCGCGCTGGAAATTTGATTGCCGATATCTACGCGGCGCAGCCCCACGCGCCCGTCGATGGGCGCGGCGATCCGGCTCCAGTCGAGCTGAAGCTGCGCGCTGGCGACGGCGGCTTCGTCGGCTTTTATTAATCCGGAGGTTTCGTTGACTTTCGCCCGCTGGGCGTCCAGCTCCTGTTGCGATACTAGCTGCGTTTTCGCCAGTTGCTGATAGCGACCTAAATCGCGGCTGGCATTGGCGAGGGTCGCCCGATCCCGGGCAAGCTGGCCCTGAGCCTGCGCCAGCGCCACCTTAAACTGGCTGGGATCGATTTCTGCCAGCAGCGCGCCGGCTTTCACCTGCTGGCCCTCCTGAAAATGGATGGCTAACAGCTGGCCGCTAACCCGGCTGCGCACCGTTACCGTATTTGCGGCGGTGACGGTGCCGAGCCCGGTCAGGAAACGCGGTACTGCTTCATTAGTGGCCGTTGCTGCCTGAACCGGCGGCGCTGCGCCCCGGCCCCCTTTACCCGCGCGCGCGTGGGGCGCTTTATTACCGCCAGGCGCCGCAGCACCGCCGGAGGCGTCATGGCGCCAGAGCCAGAAGGCGGCCAGCGCCGCAATAATTAAACCGCCCAGCCAGAGCCTGCGGGAGCGTAAGGAGCCTTTCATCAATAGACGTATTCTTTAATTTTCCTGAAACGATTAGGCCTAATTCTACTACACCTGTCGTGGATTCGCAGACTGCACGCGCTATCGCCGGAGGTTAACGGCGTAGCCTGCGCTGCGCATGGCAGTGTACTGAGATAACGGGGCAAAATAATGGAGGAATTGTGGAATACCGTTAAAGAACTGTCCCAAAGCCAGGGCGTTTGTTCTGTCCGTGCCTCAAAATTCCGGCTAGCGGAGCGCGTTTAGTATTGGCCGCGCGCATTGGCGCGGTTGATATGCCGTCAGGTCGGGCGCTGCAGACGGCGCCCGGTTTTTCAGATTAGCGGAAGAGTACCTGCGCCCAGCGCGCCAGCCCGGCGGTGACGGAGCCAAAATCATCGCCGCCGGTGACGGGCGTGTTCGGCAGCAGTGCCGCAAGCGCTTCGCGGATAAGGGGCGATCGCGCGCTGCCGCCGGTTAGGTAAATAACCTCGGGCGTTTCGCCACTGTTCGCCAGCGCCAGCGAAACCTGTTCCAGAATTCGCGTTAGCGGCTGGGTGAGGGCGGCGCTCAATTCCGGCTGGGTAATATCTGTTCCCAGCGTTTCGGCGATAAACGCGAGGCGTGCCTGAACGCTGTGATTTTCTGACAGCGCGATTTTTGCCTCTTCCGCGCAGCGTACTAACCGATAGCTAAGGCGCTGGCGCCAGACTTTCTGCAGATGTCGTACCTGGTCAGGGTGCCGGGCGTCGCGTATCAATTGGTCGAGTAAACGACCGCAGCCTGCGCTGTAAAACTCGCTCTGGGCCGGGACATCATTGATGGCTACGGCGTTCCACCAGGGCTGGGTGGGCAGCGCAATACCTTTTTGCGTGTCGCCATTTAACCCGAGCAGCGGGCAGAGCGTTTTAAAAGCCAGCGCGATATCCAGATCGTTACCGCCAACGCGGCATCCGCTATGGCCGAGCAGGCTGGCGTCGCGGTCGCGCTGAGCGCGCCATATCGGCCCCATTAGCAATAATGAACAGTCGGTAGTTCCGCCGCCGATATCAACGACCAGCACGCGCTGTTCGCGCGTTAAGGTGGCTTCAAACTCCAGCCCGGCGGCGATGGGTTCGTATTGAAATACGGTTTGTTTAAACCCGGCGCGGCGCGCGGCGCGTTCGAGAATGCCCCGCGCCTGCCGGTTTGCCGCTTCGCCGCCCAGCCCCTGAAAGTTAATCGGCTGACCGATAACCGCGTTATCTATCGCGGCACCGAGCCGCATTTCACCCTGCTGGCGAATGTGTAGCATCATGGCGCACACCAAATCTTCAAAAAACGCGATTTGCGGCGGGCGCAGCCCGCTGGCGCCGAGAAACGATTTCGGTGACTTCACAAACCAGGTTTCATCAGGGTTGGCGATGTAACGCTCCAGCGCGGCGAGCCCGAAATGAACGCTTTCAGCGCTCACCGGCACATCTTCGTCGCGATTACAGGCAATTGCGCGCTTAAGCAGACGCTGCCCCTCATCATCGCCGGGCTGAATTTGATGATGGCGCCACAGCCATTCGCTGACGCCTTCGCGCGTTGGCGCGCACAGCATCGACGGCAGCAGCGTGCTGCCTGCCTCAATGTGCAGCAGGCGCGGCGCGTCGTTCTCCATGACCGCCAGCGAGCAGTTGGCGGTGCCGTAGTCAAAACCTACAAACATGATGAATTTCTGCCGGATGTAAGAAGGGGGGCGACTTTAACCAAATGCGGCGGCGGCGGCAAACGGGAATTGCGCTGGCAGGTGCCAGCGCGAATAAAAGCGCAAATGAAAGTGTGAATGAAAAAGCAAGGCGTCAATGTGCGCAGACGCCTATCATGATGCAATGGCTCTGGCGACAATAAGTGAAATAATGAATACGCTGCTGTTAACCTACCAGCCGCCCTATGACTGGGCGTGGATGCTGAGTTTTTTACGCGCCCGCGCGGTGCACGGGCTGGAATTGTGCGCTGAAAATCATTACAGCCGCATCGTAACCTCGGGCAATGCGCAGGGGCTGATAACCATTGCGCATCGCCCGGATGAAAACGCGCTGCAGGTGACGCTGAGTGATGAGCTGGCTGGCGAAGAGACGGCGCTGGGCGCGCGCATTGCCCGGTTTCTGGATCTCTCGCTTAATCCGCAGGCAATGCTGGAAACGCTTGGGCCGCTGGCCGCCGCGCGCCCCGGATTGCGCCTGCCGGGCTGTATCGATGGCTGGGAACAGGCGATACGCGCCGTGCTGGGGCAGCTGGTTAGCGTGGCGATGGCGGCGCGCTTAACCGCCCGCCTGGTCGAGGCCTGGGGCGAGCCGTTAAGCGGATTTCCAGGTATGCGACTTTTCCCTGCGCCCGGGCGGCTGGCGGAGCTGGAGCCGGAAGCATTAAAAGCGCTGGGAATGCCGCTCATGCGGGCGAGAGCGATTATTCACCTTGCGCGTCTGCATCTGCAGGGGGCTTTTCCGCTGCAGGCACCGCAGGACATTGACGCCGGCCTTAAACAGCTTATGGCGCTGCCCGGGATCGGTCGCTGGACCGCCTGCTATTACGCGCTGCGCGGCTGGCAGGCGCCGGATATGTTTCTCGCCGATGATTATTTGGTGAAACAGCGGTTTGCGGGGATGACACCGGCGCAAACCCGAGGCTATGCGTCGCGCTGGCAGCCGTGGCGCAGTTATGCGTTATTACACATCTGGAATACCGACGGCTGGCGTCCCGAGTGTGAGGCGGTGTAGACGCGCTTTTGGCTGGTATCGACGAGGGGAAATCCCTATAATTGCCGCGTCCGGCGCTCTGGCGCCACCCTTCCTTACATTATCAGCAGAATCAGGTCGTTTATTTTATGACTGACAAGTCTCATCAGTGCGTCATCATTGGCATCGCCGGCGCCTCGGCGTCAGGGAAAAGTCTTATCGCCAGTACACTTTACCGTGAACTGCGTGAACAGGTAGGTGATGAGCATATTGGTGTTATTCCTGAAGATTGTTATTACAAAGATCAGGGGCATCTTTCCATGGAAGAGCGGATCAAAACCAACTACGACCATCCGAATGCAATGGATCACAACCTGCTGTTTCAGCATTTACAAATGCTAAAAAAAGGCCAAAGCGTTGATTTGCCGGTCTACAGTTACAGCGAGCATACGCGCACGGACAAAACGGTTCCGATGAAGCCTAAAAAGGTGATTATCCTGGAAGGGATTCTGTTGCTGACCGATGTCCGGCTGCGTCAGGAAATGAACTTTTCTATTTTTGTGGATACTCCGCTGGATATTTGCCTGATGCGACGCATTAAACGCGACGTTAACGAACGCGGCCGTTCGATGGACTCCGTGATGGCTCAGTATCAGAAAACTGTTCGCCCCATGTTTCTGCAATTTATTGACCCTTCTAAACAATACGCGGATATTATCGTACCGCGCGGCGGTAAAAATCGAATCGCTATCGATATTCTGAAGGCTAAAATTAGCCAATTTTTTGAGTGATAACGTCGGCGATTCGCTAAAATGCGCGCCGTCTTCCGTTTATTTCGCCGTAGCGTGGTTATCTATTTGGGGCTGTGGCAAGGTAAGTAAAGTTAAGCCAATAAGGAGAGTGAGCGATGCGTTTGTGTGACCGCGATATTGAGGCCTGGTTGGATGATGGCCGGTTAGCTATTACGCCGCGTCCTCCGGTCGATCGCATCAATGGCGCGACTGTCGATGTGCGGCTGGGCAATCAATTTCGTACTTTTAGCGGCCATACGGCGGCATTCATCGATTTGAGTGGCCCCAAAGATGAAGTCAGCGCGGCGCTCGACAGGGTGATGAGCGATGAAATCACGCTTGCCGAGGGCGATGCATTTTACCTGCATCCGGGCGAGCTGGCGCTTGCTGTAACGCTGGAGTCGGTGACGTTGCCCGATAATCTGGTCGGCTGGCTGGACGGGCGGTCGTCGCTGGCGCGCCTGGGGCTAATGGTGCACGTAACGGCGCATCGAATCGATCCTGGCTGGCACGGGCGCATTGTGCTGGAGTTTTATAATTCCGGGAAATTACCGCTGGCGCTGCGCCCGGGCATGCTTATCGGCGCGCTAAGCTTCGAGCCGCTTTCCGGGCCAGCTGCGCGCCCTTATAACCGACGGCAGGACGCAAAGTATCGCGACCAGCAAGGCGCTGTCGCCAGCCGTATTGATAAGGATTAATCCGCGCCGCCGCCAGTGAGGACCCCATGAGACGACTTTTAACCACGCTGATGATCCTGCTTGTAGTACTGGTTTGCGGTTTTTCCGCGCTGGTGCTGTTCATTAATCCTAATGATTTCCGCGATTACATGGTGCGTAACGTTGAGCAGCGCAGCGGCTATCAGCTAAAACTTGAAGGACCGCTGCGCTGGCACGTCTGGCCGCAGTTAAGTATTTTGACCGGTCGCATGGCTTTGACGGCGCCCGGCGCCAGCCAGCCAATGGTCAGCGCAGATAATATGCGCCTGGACGTGGCGCTGCTGCCGCTGCTGTCTCATCGCCTTGAAGTACAGCAGGTGATGCTGAAGAAAGGCGTCATTCAGCTTACGCCGCAAAGCGAGGAGCGCACGCCCGGCGATGCGCCGGTCGCGCCAGGCGCTTCGCACGCCTCAATAGAAGCGCAGCGCGGCTGGTCGTTTGATATCGGCCGCCTTGAAGTGGCCGATAGCGTACTGGTGTTTCAGCACGCTGATGAAGAGCAGGTCACGGTGCGCGATATTAATCTGCAGATGACGCAGGACGCCCATCGTCAGGCCCAGATTTCACTTAGCGGGCGGGTGGCGCGCGATCAGCGTAACCTGGTTTTGCATTTTGAAGGCGGACTGGATGCCGGCGACTATCCCCGCACGCTGAGTATGGACGTTGACCGGTTTGATTATCAGCTCGATGGCGCAGGGTTTCCGCGCCAGGGCATTAAAGGCTCCGGTTCGTTAAATGCCCTGTGGGATGAAGAGGCAAAGCGCCTGAGCGTAACCGATCTTCTGCTGTCTGCAAATGATAGCCAGCTTAGCGGTTCGGTCAGCTTTTTACCGGGCGATAAGCCGGTTTGGGACGTAAGTCTCGCTTCGGACAACCTGAATCTGGATGCGCTGCTCGACCGTGCGCCGACCATGAGTAGCGCAGATACAGACGCTGGCGAACGCCAGCAGCCGCGTCCGGTGTTTTCCAACAATAGCGATCTGCCACACTATAGCGCGCTGCAGTCGTTTGACGGGGAGGCGCATTTCACGCTGCGTAATTTACGCTGGCGCGGGCTTGATTTTAGTAATGTCGCTGCCCAAATGCTGAATAAGGACGGAGTGCTTACCGTAGCCCAGCTTGAGGGCGGCCTGGGGCGAGGGCGGATTTCATTACCCGGTAAAGTCGACGCGCGCAGCGCGCAGCCTCACGCGGAATTCCAGGCGGATGTCGCGGGCATTGAAATCGCACCCGTGCTGAAGGCGTTTGATTATCCGCTGGCGATTTCAGGTCTGTTGAGTCTGAAAGGGCAGTTTAACGGCGACGCGGTAGATGCTAATGCGTTTCGCCGCGGCTGGCGCGGTGACGCCAGCGTTAATCTGGCGAATTCACGGCTGGATGGGTTGAACGTATTGCAGTTAATTCAGCGCGCCGTCGCCAGTAAACATAATGATATCTCCGGGCCAGAGGACGATGATAACGCCACCGCGATGGAGCAATTTTCCGCACGGGCCCGGCTTGATAGCGGCAAACTTACGCTGGAGCAAATGGCAGGGCGCTCATCCCGGCTGGCGATTGGCGGCAGCGGCGTTTTAGATTTAGTGAAAGAGCAGTGTGACGCAACGTTTAACGTTCGCGTTACCGGCGGCTGGCAGGGCGATAAAGCGCTGGTTGATAAACTTAAGGCCGCCGATATTCCACTGCGGATCTACGGTGGCTGGCAGAGCCTGAGCTATAGCCTGAATATGGATCACGCGCTGCGCGATAGTCTGCAGGATGAGGCTAAACGCCGCTTAAAAGAGTGGGCCGAGCGCAATCCAGACAATCGGAAAGCGAAAGATGTGCAGGAACTATTGAAAGCACATTGATCGGAAGGGGTTATGGTGTAAAGCCCCGATGCGGTATTTTTCGCACCGGGGCTTTATCGTTTAACCTTATTTGTACGCATTATTGCGATAACCCCTCATCCATTATTGATGCCTGACTTGCGGTAAGATGACGGGGCCGTTTTTATCAGCTCTGCGGCTTTTACCTTACTAACGCTCACCGGGCGCGCACTGCTTTTCCAGCTCGCGGATACGCTGCTGCTCCGGGGTAATGGGTTTCGCAGAGGGCGTAATACTCTGACGCTCTTGCCTGAACTGACGTACCCAGGTCTCAAGGGGGGTAGAGCCGACTTTCATCGCTTCACTGGCTTGTCGATATGAGTAGCCTTTATTAACAATCAGCTGTGCACATTTCAGCCTGAACTCAGGGGTGAAAGTACGCTTAGTTTTCTTGTTTATTCAGTCACCTGTTTTGTGTTGAAGTGAGAATATCACCTTTAATCAGGTGGCCAAATTTACTGTGCCACTACAAACCCTGCACCTTGCACCCGCTATCCTGCACCGCGCGGCACTGTGCTTACCGGCGTTAGTGAATTTTACGCCGGCTGCGCCCGATTAGCGTTGTTCGGAGCTCTCTGTCGATGGTGTGTCCTCGGGCTGGCAATCCGGAAGGACTATTTGCGTTATGCGGACTTTTTGTATCCGGTGATTATCGACTTCCAGCGTTTGCAGACGCCAGTTATCGATAGTGATTTCTTCGCCAGCGCCGGGTACCCGCTGAAGAAGTTCCATTAGTAAACCGGCCAGCGTGTGATAGCCGCGTTTCTCGTCCAGCGGCAGGGGAATGGAGTGCACCAGCACATCAAGGGGCATTCGGCCATTAACCGTCCAGCTATTGTCCGCGCTGTGAATAATATCGTAGCGCGCGTCAACGTCTTCCGCCTCGGTTGGCAGGCTGCCTGCAATAGTTTTCATCACGTCGCTCAGCGTCGCGATGCCCTCAATGGAGCCGAACTCATCGACGACAAAGGCGAAATGCGTTCGCGCGCTGCGAAACTGTTCCAGCGCCGACAGCAGCGGCAGCGTTTCCGGAAACACCAGCGGCTGGCGCACCAGCTCGCGCAAATTCAGCGCATCGCCGCGCATAGACTGATGTAACAGATCGATAATGTGTACCACGCCCAACAGATGGTCTTCCCGATCGTTGACCACGATACGAGTATGCTGATTTTTTTCTAGCAGCTCACGTAAACAGGACGCCGGGAGGTCGGGATCGACGCGTTCAATATCGTGGCGAGACGTCATGATACTGCCGACGGTGCGCTGACTGAGCCTAAGAACGCGCTCGATCATTTTGCGCTCCTGAGGCGCGAATACCGCGCCGTCGTCGCTGCTGCTATCGGCGACCAGTGAGGCCGTCTCAGTATCCAGCTCGGCGGGCTCCCTGCGCCCGCCGAGCAGGCGCATAACCGCGTCCGTGGTGCGCTGACGCATAGATTGATTGGCCGATAAAAAGCGGCGTCGGTTAAACATCGCCAGTTGGTTTAATGCTTCAATGATCGCCGAGAAACCGATAGCCGCGTAGAGATAACCTTTTGGGATAGGGAAACCAAAACCTTCAGCGACCAGGCTGAAGCCAATCATAAGCAGAAAACTCAGGCACAAAATCACAATGGTAGGGTGGGCGTTGACAAAGCGAGTCAGCGCTTTGCTGGCAATAAGCATCAGCGCGATAGCGATGACCACCGCTGCCATCATCACCCCAAGATTATCCACCATGCCGACGGCGGTTATCACCGAGTCCAGAGAAAAGATAGCGTCCAGCGCGACAATTTGTGCTACCACGCCCCAAAAACGCGCGCCGCGCCGCTGGGCGGGATTTTCACTGTCTTTCCCTTCCAGCCTCTCATTAAGTTCGACCGTTGCTTTGAAAATAAGAAAAAAACCGCCGCTAAGCATTATCAGATCGCGAGCGCTAAAACTTAGCGCGGCAAATGAAAATAGCGGTTTTGTGAGCGTTACCAGCCATGAGATAGATGCCAGCAGTAGCAGGCGCATCAGCATGGCGAGCAGTAGCCCGACGATTCGCGCCCGATCGCGCTGAGCTTCTGGCAGCTTTTCAGCAAGGATGGCAATAAAAACCAGATTGTCGATACCGAGCACTAGCTCCAGTACGATAAGCGTCATCAGTCCGGCCCAAATAGAGGGCGAGGCTATCCATTCCATAATGTAAATATGACCTTTAATGAGTGGAAGGCGCACCGTTGAGTATATATCAACCCCCGACGCGAGCCCGGAAGGGAACGGGGAATCGTCTATATCCAGAGCGAGGGATAGCCGACCTCACTGGCGCAATCCTTACTGCCTTGTGGTTTCTGCGGGTGGAAAACGGCGTGCGTATCGTCAATCGTCACGGCCATCGGCTGAACGCATTGGTCTGAAACGCCGTGGAATAGGCGGGAACGTGTTTTGTGGCACCGCCTGTGGCCATTAATGCCGCGCTTTGCGGGGTAGGGATACTAAATTGTATTCGGGGCCGCGCAGTGCGTTGCTGTCAAGCGGGCGGTTATGTCTGATCCAGTTGGCGATTTTATCCATTATTCGCGTACGCCCCGTGTCTGCAATCCTGAACCCTGAACCCTGAACCCTGAACCCCTGAACCCCTGAACCCCTGAACCCCTGAACCCCTGAACCCCTGAACCCCTGCATGCCGCGCCTCGTCGCCATCCGGCCGTTAATAAAAATCTCAAAGATGCCATTATTATTCATTAATAAATGATCGGGTATTTTTTGTTTGCGAATAATCTTAAATTAAGTTTTTGCTAATGATACTGATGCATCGTTTAGACCCTATATTTACGAAGTGTAATATTTAACTTAACGGCATTTATTTTAAATAAATATCCTGGTGAAGGATATTTTTCTATGAATGATAGGGAGTCTTGATTCATTAATGTGAGTTTAGTTAGTCAATATAAAGATATTCTTAAAATTAAGAAATTGTGTGATTAATATTATTCTTAAAAAAGTCTGTAATTCTATTCCCTGCCTTGCCTGTCTTGATGTTAGCTGTAACAATCTTTGCGGTAATTTACATGTCTGCGCTGAAGTAAATTAAACCCATAATAATATAGAGTGTTTTATTTGAAATCGTTTTCTATTTAATTGCTGTAACGTTGGTTATCTAATTTTCCATTTAAACAAATAGTTAGATGAGTTCAGTTGTGTGGTAACTGTCAAGCCAGGGGCGGTAGCGTAGATGAAGTATCTATCCATTCTACGTTTATTTACGGCTTACTTCGGAATTAATAACTTTCAGAATGGTTCTATTTTTATTCTGTCACTAAAATCCGCATCCTGTTCAGCGCGTTAGTGGACGGTGCTTATTTCAATACGGGATCATGCCTTAGCCATAGTGATAAATATTCAATGAAGAAAACCAAATTTAAATTAATGCCATTAGTGGCATCGTTAACCTTAATGAGTGGTTGCACGGTATTTCCAGGTAGCAATATCTCATTGCTTGGTAAAGATGTGATTAAACAGCAGGATTCGGATGTTTCTCTCAATCGAATGGTGAATGAATATCCGTTAACTCCGCGCCTGATTGAACAACTACGCCCACGCCCGAATATCGCACAGCCTAACCAGAGTCTGGATGCGGATATTTCTCACTATGAATATCGGGTTGGCCCGGGGGATGTGTTGAATGTCACCGTCTGGGATCACCCTGAGTTAACCACACCGGCGGGGCAATACCGTAGCTCCAGCGATACCGGCAACTGGGTACAGGCCGATGGTACGGTATTTTATCCCTATATCGGTAAAGTGCGGGTGCAGGGGCAAACTTTGGCGCAAATTCGCCGCGACATTACCGGGCGCCTGGCCGCGTATATCGCGGACCCGCAGGTTGATGTGAATATCGCCGCCTTCCGTTCCCAGAAAGCCTATATTTCGGGCCAGGTGCAAAAATCCGGCCAGCAGGCGATTACTAATGTCCCCCTCACCGTACTGGATGCGATTAACGCCGCGGGTGGGCTAACGGACAACGCCGACTGGCGCAATGTGGTGTTGACCCATAACGGGCGCGAACAGCGCATTTCGCTGCAGGCGCTGATGCAAAACGGCGATTTAAGTCAGAACCGGCTGCTGTATCCGGGCGATATTTTGTTCGTGCCGCGCAATGACGACCTGAAAGTGTTTGTGATGGGCGAGGTGAAAAAACAGAGCACGCTGAAGATGGACTTTAGCGGCATGACGCTTACCGAAGCGCTGGGCCAGGCGGAAGGCCTGGATCTCACAACCTCAAACGCTAGCGGTATTTTCGTGCTACGCCCATTGAAAGGGGATCGCAGCGGCAAGATAGCCAATATTTATCAGCTTGATATGTCCGATGCCACGTCGCTGGTGATGGCGACGGAATTCCGCCTGCAGCCCTATGACGTGGTGTATGTCACCACCGCGCCGGTATCGCGCTGGAATCGTCTGGTCAGCCAACTGCTACCTACCATCAGCGGAATTCGATACATGACCGATACGGCCGTGGATATTAAAAATAACGACTGGTAAAGCGCTTATGTTCAATAAAATTTTAGTGGTTTGCGTGGGTAATATCTGCCGTTCGCCTACGGCGGAGCGCCTGTTAACGCATTATCACCCTGTCATTACGGTAGATTCGGCAGGGCTGGCGGCGCTGGCGGACAAAGAGGCGGATGCCACCGCCCGGGCGGTAGCTGCAGAGCACGGTCTGTCTCTGGATGGGCACCGCGCCCGTCAGTTAACCGGCAGTATGTGCCGTCGTTATGATCTGATTCTGACCATGGAAAAGCGCCATATCCAGACACTATGCGATATGGCGCCGGAAATGCGCGGCAAAGTCATGCTGTTTGGCCACTGGGATCGGGAACAAGAAATTCCGGATCCATGGCGTAAAAGCCGCGAGGCGTTTGAAGCAGTGTACGGCCTTCTCGATAACGCTGCCCGCCAATGGGCGCAGGCACTGACAGCACAGCAGGGATAATCATGACAGAACATGTACGACACTCTGAAGGCGGTGATGAAATCGATATTGGCCGCCTGATTGGCACCCTGGTGGAATCGCGCTGGTGGATTTTAGGGATTACGGCGCTGTTTGCCGCCGCGGCCACGGTGTATGCCCTGTTCGCGACGCCTATCTACAGCGCCGATGCGCTGGTGCAAATCGAGCAGGATTCTAGCAGTTCCCTGGTACAGAATATTAACAGCGCGCTTAGCAACAAACCGCCGGCCGCGGACGCGGAAATACAATTGATTCAGTCGCGGCTGGTGCTGGGAAAAACCGTTGACGATCTCGGGCTGGATATTGGCGTTGAGAAAGAGACGTTCCCAGTGCTGGGCGCCGGGTGGGAGCGCCTGATGGGGCGAGCGCATGAAAGCCTTAACGTAACGGCGTTTTCTGTGCCCGTTGGCATGGCCGGCGGCGGCTGGCACGTCAGGGTTATTGATTCCCGCCATTATGAATTAAGCAACGACGACGGATTCAGCGCGCGGGGGGAAACCGGAAAAACCCTGCACTACAGCGGCGTGAGCATGAATATTGACGCTATCCACGCCCGGGCAGGAAGCCAGTTTAGCGTTAGAAAATATTCAACGCTTGGCACGATCCGGTCGTTACAAAGCAATCTGGCGGTAGCGGAAAACGGCAAGGATACCGGCGTATTGACGCTGACTTTTACCGGCGAGGATCGCAATAAAATTAAACAAATCCTGAATACCATCGCCCGTAATTATCAGCAGCAGAACGTTGAGCGCAAGTCCGCAGAGGCCTCGCACAGCCTGGCGTTTCTCGATAAACAACTGCCTGAAGTGCGCAGCGGGCTGGATGAAGCGGAAAATAAACTGAATGCGTATCGGCAGCAAAAAGACTCCGTTGATTTACCGCTGGAGGCTAAGTCGATTCTCGACTCCGTGGTCAATATTGATGCGCAGCTTAATGAACTGACGTTTAAAGAGGCTGAGATTTCTAAGCTGTACACCAAACGTCACCCCGCCTATCGCACTCTGCTGGAAAAACGCCGGGCGCTGGAAGATGAAAAGCGGCAGTTGAATACCCGCATTTCCGATATGCCGCAAACGCAGCAGGAGATTGTGCGTTTGACGCGGGACGTGGAGTCCGGCCAGCAGGTGTATATGCAGTTACTGAATAAACAGCAGGAACTGCGTATTACCGAGGCCAGTACCGTTGGCGATGTGCGTATCGTGGATTCTGCGATAACCCAGCCCGGCGCCGTGAAGCCCAAAACGGCGCTGATTATCGCCGGCAGCGTCATGCTGGGGTTTATTCTGGCGGTCGTCGGCGTATTACTTCGCTCACTGTTTAACCGTGGCATCGAAAGCACGCAGGTGCTTGAAGAAGCAGGCATTAGCGTGTACGCCAGCATCCCGCTCTCCGAGTGGCAAAAAGAGCGGGATACCGTCAAGGTAGTGAAAGGCGAGAAACGCACGAAGCAGAGCCAGCTACTGGCAATTGGCAACCCGACCGACCTGGCCATTGAGGCCATCCGCAGTCTGCGCACCAGCCTGCACTTCGCCATGATGCAGGCAAGCAACAATGTATTGATGCTATCGGGGGTAAGCCCGGCCATCGGTAAAACGTTTGTATGCGCCAATCTGGCGGCGGTGATCAGTCAGACTAACAGACGCGTATTGCTGATCGACTGCGATATGCGTAAAGGCTATACCCATGAACTTCTCGGTACTGCGAATAGCCACGGACTGTCGGGATTACTGGCAGGGCAGTGCGAAATAGGCGACTGCGTGCATAAAACGACTATCTCCGGTTTTGATTTGGTGCCGCGCGGCCAGTTTCCACCCAATCCCTCTGAACTGCTGATGAGCGAAGGTTTTGCGGCGCTGGTGAACTGGGCGAGCGCCCACTATGACATGGTGTTAATTGATACACCGCCGATTCTGGCGGTTACCGATGCGGCGGTGGTCGGACGCCTGGCCGGCACCACGCTGATGGTGGCGCGCTACGCGGAAAATACCCTCAAAGAAGTGGAAACCAGTCTCGGACGCTTTGCGCAGAACGGGATTACGGTACGCGGCGTTATCCTCAACTCCATTTTCCGACGTGCATCCAGCTATCAGGATTACGGCTACTACGCCTATGAATATACATCGGAAAGCCATTGATAACTCAGCGCTGCTTTGGGCCGCGCCGGGCATCTATCTTCCGGATTCTGTTGCCAACATCGGGGACGTTACTCTATGAGCGCTCATGACCGCCCTCTGGTTTCTATTTATATGCCGACGTGGAATCGTCAGCAGCTTGCGATACGCGCAATTAAATCGGTATTGCGCCAAGTCTATGATAAATGGGAATTATTTATTGTAGATGACTGTTCCTCTGAGTATGCGCAACTGGCGCAATTCGTTGAACGGCTCGCCGATCCCCGCGTGCGCTATGTGCATAATGCGGTAAATACCGGCGCCTGTGCGGTGCGCAACCAGGCGATCCGCGCTGCGCGCGGCGAATATAATACCGGCATTGACGATGACGACGAATGGACGCCGTACCGGCTGTCGCGATTTCTGGAAAACCGGCAGCATCTCGAAAAGCACGCGTTTTTGTACGCCAACGATTATGTGTGTGAAGGGCAGGTCTACGCGCAGCCCGCCAGTTTGCCGCTTTATCCCAAATCCACCTGGTCGCGCAAACTGTTTTTTAAGCGAAATATCGTCGGTAACCAGGTGTTCAGCTACGCGTGGCGCTTTCAGGCCGTGCTATTTGATGAAACGCTGAAGGCCGCGCAGGACTATGACATTTTCCTGCGCATGGTGTGCGAATTCGGCGAGCCGTGGAAACTGGAAGATGCGACGCAGATTTTACATATCAATCACGGCGAAATGCAGATAACCACCTCGCCTAAAAAATTTGCCGGTTATTTCCACTTCTACCGCAAGCATAAAGAGAAATTCGATCGGGCCAGTAAGAAATATCAGCTCTTTACGCTGTACCAAATTCGCAATAAGCCTATGAACCTGCGCACTAAGATGACGCTGTTAACGCTGCGCAACGCGAAACGGCTGGTTAACGGGCTGCGGGGGAAATGATGCTGCTGGAAGATTTTCGCGCCAATGGCTGGAGCCTGCGACCGTGCTGCATGGTTTTTGCCTATCGGGTTGCGCATTTTTGCTCGGTGCAGCGTAAAAAATGGCGCATCAATAATCTGTGGGCCGCGCCGCTACTTGTGCTGTACCGGCTGGTCACGGAGTGCCTGTTTGGCTATGAAATCCAGGCCGCTGCCACGATTGGGCGGCGCTTCACCGTGCATCACGGCTACGGGGTGGTGATTAATAAAAATGTGGTGGCGGGGGACGATTTTGTGATTCGCCACGGCGTGACTATCGGCAATCGCGGCGCGGATTCGCTGGCCTGCCCGCGGATTGGGCACGGGGTGGAGCTGGGCGCCGGCGCCATTCTTATCGGTGATATCACCATCGGCCATCGCGTCACGATAGGCGCCGGAAGCGTGGTGCTGGACAGCGTGCCGGATAATGCGCTGGTCACCGGGCCTAAGGCGCAGATAAAGGTGATTCGATGAACGTGCTGCAATTTAATGTACGGCTGGCGGAGGGCGGTGCCGCGGGCGTGGCGCTGGATTTACATCAGCGCGCCTTACGCCAGGGTATCCGGTCTCGTTTCATTTACGGGTACGGTAAAGGGGGCAAGCAAAGCGAAAGCCACGCGCGTATTTCCCACGTGGAAAAGCATACGCCGCGTTTCACCGCGATGATGAATATGGCGCTGTTTCGGGTCGTCAACCGCGATCTGTTTGGTCACCTCAACGCCCTTTACCCGCAGATCATTGCAGCGCAGGGGCCGGTGGCGTTGCACTTTCATGTTTTGCACAGCTATTGGCTCAGTTTTAAGAGCGTGGTGCGATTTTGCCAGCGGGTGAAGCGCGCGCGCCCGGATGCGGTACTGGTGTGGACTCTGCACGACCACTGGAGCGTGACCGGGCGCTGCGCGTTTACCGACGGCTGCGAGGGCTGGCGCGATGGCTGTAAAAAGTGCCCTTCGCTGGATAATTATCCGCCGGTGAAAATTGACCGCGCCGTGCGCGAGGTCGCGCCGAAGCGGGCGCTGTTTCGCCAGCTGCTGGCGCTCGACTGCCGCTTTATCTCCCCCAGCCAGCACGTGGCGGCGGCGTTCAATTTGCTCTACGGCGCAGGGCGCTGTGAGGTGATTAATAACGGCGTTGATATCTCCACCGAAGCGATTTTGTCAACGCTCCCTGAGCGTGAAGCTGAGGGGCAGCGGCCTAAAATCGCCGTTGTGGCGCACGACCTGCGCTACGACGGGAAAACTGACCAGCGGCTGGTGCGTGAAATTATCGCCCTCGGCGAGCGTGTAGAGGTGCATACCTTTGGGAAAAGCTCGCCCTTTAGCGGCGACAACGTGGTTAATCACGGGTTTATTACCGATAAGCAGGCGCTGATGAGCCGACTCAATCAAATGGATTCGCTGCTGTTTAGCTCGCGGGTAGACAACTACCCGCTGATTTTATGCGAGGCGCTGTCTATCGGCGTGCCGGTGATTGCCACGCACAGCGACGCGGCGCGGGAGGTGTTGGCGAAAACCGGTGGCAAAACCTGCGGCGCTGCGCAGGCGGTGGCCTGGGCACAGCTCCCTAAATCACGGCTCGCGGATGCCATCTTTGGCCGCAGTCTGGCGAGTTTTAAGGCGCAGGCGCGCGAAGCCTATAGTGGACAACAGATGCTGGAGGAGTATGTCAGGTTCTATCAGGGTCTGTAGCTATCTGCTGCTGCCGCTTATTTATCTGTTGGTCAACGTAGAAATTGTTTCGCTGGGCGGAAGCTTCCCCGTCACGGTGGTCACTTTTTTACCGCTTATTTTACTGCTATTTACTGCGCGTATTAGCCTGAAAAAGCTGATGATTGCGCTAGGAATAGGGTTAGCGCTGACGCTGTTTAACTATGTATTTGGTCAGTCGCTGGATACCAGTAAGTATGTGACCTCGACAATGCTATTCGTGTATATCGTCATTATTATTGGTATGACCTGGAGTATTCGCTTTAAAACCATCTCGCCGCGAAATTATAAAAAAATACTGCGCGCATTTTATCTGGTGACGGGCATTATCGTTTTGCTGGCCGGATTAGAAATGGCGGAGATTATACTAACTGGCGGAAGCCGGCTGATTGAGAAAATTTCTGGATTGCTGATTTACAGTAATAGCTATGTACTGAATTTTATTAAATTCGGCGGGAAAAGAACTACCGCGCTTTATTTTGAGCCCGCTTTTTTTGCTCTGGCATTAATCTCAATTTGGCTGTGTATAAAACAGTTTGGCATCAAAACTCCAAAGGCTGATGCTATGATTCTGGTTGGGATTATTCTTTCCGGGTCATTCTCTGGGGTTATGACGTTTATTCTGTTCTATCTGCTGGAATGGGGGTTTCAATATTTAAATAAACGCGCATTGAAGAAGAGATTGCCGCTGGCGATTATCTCATTAACCGTATTTATTATTGGGTTAATGGTAGCGTTTCCCTATATTTCAGCGCGAATTGGAGATTTAGGTACCGAAGGGTCGTCTTCCTATTATCGCATTATTGGCCCATTAGTGATGGTTGGATATTCCTTGACTCATATTGACGGTGTGGTTCGTTTCGGCTCTCTTTACGAATATGTGGCATCATTCGGAATCTTTAACGGTGCTAATGTCGGAAAAACCATAGACAATGGCCTTTACTTGTTAATTATTTATTTTTCATGGTTTGCGGTGTTGTTAACAGGCTGGTATTTGGTGCGGGTGGTAAAAATGGCGCGCGGCGCTTTTGGTAATAACCAGAACTTTCGTGTGCAGTTATGGCTGTTTACCCCGATTTCACTTTTTTTCACCGGATCGATATTTAGCCCCGAATACGCATTCCTGATTGTCTGTCCGTTTATTTTGCGTAAAGCATTAAAAATAACGGATTCACTGTGAGGCCAAATATGGTTTTGTTGAGTGTGATTACCGTCGCCTGGAATAATTATGACGGGGTGGTAAAAACCTGGCAGTCGCTGGCCAATCTCGCGCTGGCGGAGCATATTGATTTTGAGTGGATAGTTATCGATGGCGGCTCGCAGGACGGCACCGCAGAGTTCCTGGCCGCGCACGCCGGGGAGTATGGACTGCGTTTTGTCAGCGAGCGGGACAGCGGCCTTTACGACGCAATGAATAAAGGTATCGCCATGGCAAACGGACGTTATGCTATTTTTCTAAATTCCGGCGATATTTTTCATACGGAAATAACCGAAGCCACTCGCTATTTAGCTCGGCAAAAAAATAATGAAGCAATGTATATTGGCGATGCGCTACTCGACTTTGGCGGCGGGCATAAAATACGCCGCAGCGCAAAGCGCGGCTGGTATATTTATCACAGTCTTCCCGCCAGCCATCAGGCGATATTCTTCCCGGTTTCAGGCCTGAAGAAATATCCCTATGACTTACAGTATAAGGTGTCTTCTGATTATGCGCTGGCGGCAAAAATGTATAAAGCTGGCTATTCATTTAAGCGCCTGCCGGGCCTGGTGTCTGAATTTTCAATGGGCGGGATTTCCACTTCAAATAATTATGAGCTGTGTCGGGATGCGAAAAAAGTTCAGCGAAAAATATTACGTATTCCCGGTTTCTTAGTGGAAATTTCATACCAGTTACGACTGCGAACAACAAATAAAGCAAAGGCCTTATACAATAAGGCGTAATGACTATACGGCAGGAATAACAATGCAGGAATTAAATGGTTTCTCGGTGCCGAAAGGCTTTCGGGGCGGGCACCCTATTAAAGTACAACTGTGGTGGGCGGTACAGGCAACCTTATTTTCCTGGTCTCCTCAACTATTTTACCGCTGGAGGGTTTTTTTATTACGGTTATTTGGGGCTCGTATTGGCAAAGGCGTAATTATTCGTCCGTCGGTAAAAATTACCTATCCGTGGAAATTAACCATTGGCGATTATGCCTGGGTTGGAGATGACGCGGTGTTATATACGCTGGGCGATATTGTTATTGGTGCAAATTCAGTGGTATCGCAGAAATGTTATTTATGCACCGGCAGCCATGACTATTTACAGCGCCATTTTGATATTACCGCTGCGCCGGTGATTATCGGTGAGAAATGCTGGCTGGCTACGGATGTGTTTGTCGCGCCGGGCGTCAGTATCGGCAACTTTACGGTAGTAGGCGCGCGCAGCAGCGTATTTGCTTCGCTGCCGGAAAATAGCCTGTGCCGCGGCAATCCGGCGCGGCCATACCGGGCGCGCAGCGCACTCGCGCCGCAACCCGCTATCAATCGAGCCTGATACCAGCAATACCCCCCGCGGCGCTCACGCCCGGGATGGGAAGGATTCACTGCGGTGGATCTGTGGCGCGCAGGCGCTTCCCGCTACGAGGCCAGGTACGGCCGGCAGCGTGCGCTGGTAAAGCCGCGCGTTCACGCCAGAGAGGATGGCTTTTACGGTTAATGCGTCACCCTCGGGGACAATCGGATTTAACAGAGGAAAAGCAAACATGAGTAAAGTGGCTCTCATCACGGGCGTAACCGGGCAGGATGGTTCTTATCTGGCGGAGTTTCTGCTGGAAAAGGGGTATGAAGTCCACGGCATTAAACGCCGCGCTTCTTCGTTTAACACCGAGCGGGTAGATCATATTTATCAGGACCCGCATGCCAGCAACCCAAGGTTCCATTTGCACTATGGCGATCTGACGGATTCCTCTAACCTGACCCGCATTTTGCAGGAAGTGCAGCCGGATGAAGTCTATAACCTCGGCGCGATGAGTCACGTCGCGGTGTCGTTTGAGTCGCCGGAATACACGGCGGACGTTGATGCAATGGGCACCCTGCGCCTGCTGGAGGCGATTCGCTTCCTCGGGCTCGAAAAGAAAACCCGCTTTTATCAAGCGTCCACTTCTGAGCTGTACGGGCTGGTACAGGAAATTCCACAAAAAGAGAGCACGCCGTTTTATCCGCGCTCGCCGTATGCCGTGGCAAAGCTTTATGCCTACTGGATAACCGTCAACTATCGCGAATCCTACGGCATGTATGCCTGTAACGGCATACTTTTCAACCATGAGTCTCCGCGTCGCGGGGAAACTTTTGTAACGCGTAAAATCACGCGCGGCATCGCCAATATCGCTCAGGGGCTGGAGAAGCGTTTATACCTGGGCAATATGGACTCCCTGCGCGACTGGGGGCACGCGAAAGATTACGTAAAAATGCAGTGGATGATGCTGCAGCAAGAGCAGCCTGACGATTTTGTTATCGCCACCGGCGTGCAGTATTCGGTGCGTCAGTTCGTATCGATGGCAGCGGCGCAGTTGGGGATTAAGCTGCGCTTTGAAGGTACCGGCGTCGATGAAAAAGGCATTGTGGTATCGGTAACCGGACACGATGCGCCTGGCGTTCGCCCGGGGGACGTTATCGTTGCCGTCGACCCGCGCTACTTCAGGCCTGCCGAGGTAGAAACGCTGCTCGGCTGCCCGGATAAAGCGCATCAAAAACTGGGCTGGAAGCCGGAAATTACGCTGCAGGAAATGGTCTCGGAAATGGTCGCGCACGATCTTGAAGCGGCGAAAAAGCACTCGCTGCTGAAGTCTCACGGCTACGAGGTAGCCATCGCGCTGGAGTCCTGAGATGAGCAAGCAACGTATTTTTGTCGCGGGTCACCGCGGCATGGTGGGTTCCGCGCTGGTGCGCCAGCTTGCGCAGCGCGATGACGTTGAGCTGCTGTTACGCACCCGGGAGCAGCTAAACCTGCTGGATGCGCGCGCGGTGCAGGCATTTTTCGAGCAAACCCGCCCGGACAGCGTCTATCTGGCGGCGGCCAAAGTGGGCGGCATTATTGCTAACCAGAGTTATCCGGCCGATTTCATCTATGAAAATATGATGATTGAAAGCAACGTTATCCACGCGGCGCACGCTAATAACGTGAATAAGCTGCTGTTTCTCGGGTCATCGTGTATTTATCCGAAACTGGCGCCGCAGCCGATCAAAGAGCAGGCGCTGCTGACCGGCGCGCTGGAGCCGACTAACGAGCCGTATGCGGTGGCGAAAATCGCTGGCATTAAACTCTGTGAATCTTATAACCGCCAGCACGGCCGCGACTATCGCTCGGTTATGCCGACCAATTTATACGGCCCTGAAGATAACTTTCATCCGGATAACTCCCACGTGATCCCGGCCCTGCTGCGCCGTTTTCACGATGCGGCGCAGCAAAATGCGCCGGAGGTGGTGGTGTGGGGCAGCGGTACGCCCATGCGGGAGTTTCTGCACGTGGATGATATGGCGGCCGCCAGCATCCACGTGATGGAGCTGGACAAAGAGGTGTGGGAAGACCATACCGAGCCGATGTTATCGCATATTAATGTGGGTACCGGCACGGACTGCACGATTCGCGAGCTGGCGCAGACCGTGGCGCAGGTAGTGGGCTATCGCGGTCGCGTGGTGTTTGATGCCAGCAAGCCGGACGGAACGCCGCGCAAGCTGCTGGACGTCACCCGTTTGCACGCCTTCGGCTGGTATCACGAAGTCGGGCTGGAGCAGGGGCTGGCCAGTACCTGGCAGTGGTTCCTGAATAACCAGCGCCGGTTTCGGAGGTAATCATGTACCTGAGCCAGCAGGATTTTTCCACCGTCGTTCGGTCGACGCCGCTGATCTCCCTCGATTTTATCGTGGAAAACGCGCGCGGGGAGTGCTTATTGGGGCGGCGAAATAACCGCCCGGCGCAGGGATTTTGGTTTGTACCCGGCGGGCGAGTGCGTAAAGACGAGACGCTGGAGCGCGCCTTTTCCCGGCTCACCCAGGAGGAACTGGGGCAACGTATCTGCTGGCAAGACGGCGAGTTCTACGGCGTCTGGCAGCATTTCTACGAGGATAACTTTTCTGAGGCGGCGTTCTCGACGCACTACGTGGTATTGGCTTTCCGCCTGCGCGTGAACGGCGAAACCCTGGCGCTACCGGAGCATCAGCACAGCGCGTATCGCTGGCAAAGCGCCGAACGGTTGGTCGCGAGCCTGGACGTGCACGACAACAGCCGCGCGTATTTTCTCGCCGAGCGTCGCAGTGAGGTTCCCGGGCTATGAAAGTACTCATCTACGGGGTCAACTATGCGCCGGAACTCACCGGAACCGGCAAGTATACCGGTGAGATGGCGCAGTGGATGGCAGAGCAGGGGCACGAGGTGCGGGTCGTGACCGCGCCGCCTTACTATCCCGAGTGGCAGGTCCACCGGGGCTGGAAGGCGTGGGCTTATCGCAAAGAGCCGGGCGCCGTTACCGTATGGCGCTGCCCGCTGTATGTGCCAGCCCGCCCCTCGACGCTGAAGCGTTTATTTCATCTTGGCAGCTTTGCGATTAGCTCTTTCTTCCCGCTGCTGGCCCAGCGCCGCTGGAGGCCGGACTGCATTATCGGCGTGGTGCCGACGCTGTTTTGCACCCCGGGGATGCGCCTGCTGGCGAAGCTGTGCGGCGCGCGCACCGTGTTACACATCCAGGATTATGAAGTGGACGCCATGGTGGGGCTGGGAATGGCCGGGCGGCGGGGGCCTGCCGCGCGCCTGGCGGCCGCCTTTGAGCGCAGCAATTTGCTCGGCGTTGACTGTGTGTCCACGATTTCCCGCTCAATGATCGCAAAAGCCATTGAAAAAGGCGTGGCGCCGCAGCGAACGCTGTTTTTCCCTAACTGGTCGGAAGTCGAACGCTTTCGCACGGTGACGACGCAGGCCACCGCAGCGCTGCGCGAGCGGCTGGGGTTATCGACGCAAAAACGTATTGCCCTGTATTCCGGCAATATCGGCGAGAAGCAGGGGCTGGAGAATGTGATTGCCGTCGCCGGGCGTATGGCCGATGCGCCGCTGCAGTTTGTGATTGTCGGGCAGGGCGGCGGACGGGCGCGGCTGGAAAAAATGGTGGCGGAGCAGGGGTTAACCAATATCACTTTCCTACCGCTGCAGGCCGCCGAGGATTTACCGGCGCTGCTGAGTCTGGCGGACTGCCATCTGGTGATTCAGCGGCGCGGCGCGGCGGATGCGGTGTTGCCGTCCAAGCTCACCAATATTTTAGCCGCAGGCGGCAATGCGGTGATTACCGCAGAGGCGTCAACGGAGCTGGGGCAAGTGTGCGCGGCGTATCCCGGGATTGCCGTATGCGTAGAGCCGGAGTCCGTCGATGCGTTAGCGCAGGGTATAGCGCAGTGTCTGGCGATGCCGAAGCCCAACGCGGTGGCGCAGGGTTACGCGGAGCGCACGCTGAATAAAACGCGCGTACTACAGCAGTTTATGGCCGATATCGCAGCGCTACGGCCCGCGCGGGATAAAACCGGGACAGCGGAAAAAACGGCGCGACAGCGCTGAAAACAAACGTTTCGCCAGCGCGCTGGCCGTCCCTTTTATGGCAGGTCTTTGGCAGGAGTGAGGTTAACCAATGAGTCAGTCACAGCTTTATCCGGTGATTATGGCCGGCGGAACGGGCAGCCGGCTTTGGCCGCTGTCCAGGGTGCTCTATCCCAAACAGTTCCTTCGTCTGAAAGGTGAGATGACAATGCTGCAGACCACGGTCAACCGGCTGAACGGCGTGGCCTGTGAAAGCCCGGTAGTTATCTGCAATGAGCAGCACCGCTTTATCGTCGCCGAACAGCTGCGCCAGCTTAACCGGCTTACTCAAAATATTATTCTGGAGCCGGCGGGGCGCAATACCGCCCCGGCGATTGCGCTGGCGGCGCTGGCGGCGCGGCGCAGCAGCCCGCAGGACGATCCGCTGATGCTGGTGCTGGCGGCCGATCATGTGATTCAAAACGAGGATGCGTTTCGCGAGGCGGTGCGCGCAGCGCTACCGCTGGCGCAGTGCGGCAAGCTGGTCACTTTCGGGATTGTGCCCGATGCGCCGGAAACGGGATATGGCTATATCCGACGCGGGGATACCTGCGCGCAGCGGGCGGAAGTACCCGCGTTTCAGGTGGCAAGCTTTGTGGAAAAACCGGGCCAGGCCACCGCCAGAGAATACGTCGCCAGCGGCGAATATTACTGGAATAGCGGGATGTTTTTATTTCGCGCCGGGCGCTATCTGGAAGAGCTGGAAAAATTCCGTCCGGATATTTTGCGCGCCTGTGAGCAGGCGATGGCGGCGGTCGATCCAGATTTAGATTTTGTTCGCGTGGATGAAGCGGCGTTTCTGGCCTGCCCGGATGAGTCGGTGGATTACGCGGTGATGGAGAAAACCGCCGATGCGGTGGTGGTACCGATTGACGCCGGCTGGAGCGACGTTGGCTCCTGGTCATCGCTGTGGGAAATCAGTCAACGCAGCGCGCAGGGCAATGTGCATCACGGGGATGTGATGAGCCACGACAGCGAGAACAGCTATGTGTATGCCGAATCCGGGCTGGTGACCACCGTTGGGGTGAAGGATTTGGTGGTGGTACAGACCAAGGATGCGGTGCTGATAGCCGACCGGGCGCGGGTACAGGAAGTGAAGCACGTGGTTGAGCGCCTGAAGGGCGAGGGACGCCACGAGCATCATATTCACCGGGAGGTTTATCGCCCGTGGGGGAAATACGACTCGATTGACGCGGGCGAACGCTATCAGGTGAAGCGGATCACCGTGCAGCCCGGGGAGGGGCTGTCGCTGCAGATGCATCATCACCGGGCGGAGCACTGGATTGTAGTTGCCGGCACCGCGCGGGTCACTATCGGCGATGAGGTGAAGCTGGTCAGTGAAAACGAGTCGGTTTATATCCCGCTCGGCGTGACGCACTGCCTGGAAAACCCGGGGAAAATACCGCTTCATCTGATTGAGGTGCGCACCGGCGCGTGGATTGATGAAGACGACATTGTCCGGTTTCGGGATCGCTATGGGCGCCTGTAGGGACTGACCGTCCGCGGCGGGCTGCCGCAGAACAAACCATTTACTACCGCAGCGTATTTTTCCCGGCAGGGAAGAAGGGCTGACTGTTGCCTGAAAAAGGGATAACGATGACCAAGCTGACCTGTTTTAAAGCCTACGATATCCGCGGCAAACTGGGCTGTGAATTAAACGAAGAGATTGCGCGTCGTATCGGACGCGCCTATGGCGAATACCTGAAACCGCGCAGTGTGGTGCTGGGTGGCGATGTGCGCCTGAGCAGCGAAGCGTTAAAGCGCGCGCTGGGTGAAGGGCTGCGGGATGCCGGCGTTGATGTTCTGGATATGGGGCTTGTCGGCACTGAAGAGGTTTATTTCGCCACCTGGCATCTGGGCGTTGACGGCGGTATTGAAGTCACCGCCAGCCATAATCCCATGGACTACAACGGCATGAAGCTGGTGCGCGCCGGCGCGCGCCCCGTGAGCGGTGATACCGGCCTGCGTGAGATCCAGCGGCTGGCGGAAAATAACGATTTCCCGCCGGTTGCCCCGCTGCGGCGGGGCGCGTGGCGAACGATCAATGTGCGCGACGCTTATCTCGATCACCTGTTCACCTATGTGGATAGCGCCAATTTCACGCCGCGAAAGCTGGTAATTAACGCCGGTAACGGCGCGGCCGGGCCGGTTATCGATGCCATAGCGGCGCGCATCGCGGCGCTAAAACTCCCGTTGACCTTGATTAAGGTGCATAACGCGCCGGACGGCCATTTCCCACACGGTATTCCTAACCCGCTGCTTCCGGAATGCCGTGAAGATACCCGCAGGGCGGTGATTGAGCACGGCGCGGATATGGGCATTGCCTTTGACGGGGATTTTGACCGCTGCTTTTTATTCGACGAGCGCGGGGAGTTTGTCGAGGGGTATTACATTGTCGGGCTGCTGGCTGAGGCGTTTCTCGAAAAACAGCCCGGCGCGCGCATCATTCACGACCCGCGCTTGTCCTGGAATACGGTGGACGTCGTGACGCGGGCGGGGGGGACGCCGGTGATGTCAAAAACCGGGCATGCGTTTATTAAAGAGCGCATGCGCGAAGAGGACGCGGTGTACGGCGGAGAAATGAGCGCCCACCACTATTTTCGCGACTTCGCCTACTGCGATAGCGGCATGATCCCGTGGCTGTTGGTAACGGAGCTGCTGTGTCGTAAAGGTCAGTCGCTCAGCGCCGCGGTGTGGGAGCGTATCCACGCGTTCCCGGCCAGCGGCGAGATTAACCGCACCCTGCCCGAACCGGATGCCGCTATCGCACGGGTGCGCGCCCGCTATGCCGGGGTGGCGAATCAGGTGGATGAAACCGACGGTCTGAGCATGGCGTTTGGCGACTGGCGTTTTAATTTGCGCTGTTCCAACACTGAACCGGTGGTGCGCCTGAACGTGGAGTCGCGCGGCAATCGCACTCTGATGGAAGTACGAACCCGTGAGTTAATGGCGCTGCTGGACGCGCCGCGCTGAATGCAGGGGCTGCGCCTGAGTAACGGGCGCCGCAGCGCAGCGAAGAAATCAGGGAAAGGAGAGACAGGGCTACGCCGTTTACATCATGCCCGAGGCGTATAAAGGTAAAACGATGACGAATTTAAAAAAGCGCGAGCTGCCAAAAACGAATGCATCGTTGATTTCAATGGTGCAGCGTTTTTCTGACATTACCATTATGTTTGTCGGGCTGTGGCTGATATGCAGGGCCGCCGCGCTGCCTTTCTTTTATATGCATTTATTAATGGCGCTGGTGACGCTGGTGGTGTTCCAGATGATTGGCGGGATCACCGATTTTTACCGCTCCTGGCGCGGGGTGAAAATGGCGACCGAACTGCTGCTGTTGCTGCAAAACTGGACGCTGAGCCTGGTGTTTAGCGCGGGGCTGCTGGCGTTCACGCCGAATTTCATTATGTCTTTTCGCGTCTGGCTGGCGTGGTATGGGTTTTCAAGTTTGGGCTTGATTCTGTGCCGGGCAGGTATTCGGCTTGGGGCAAGCTGGCTGCGCGATCGCGGCTACAATACGCGGCGTGTGGCTATCGCCGGCGCGCAGCCCGTGGGCGTGGCGCTGGCGGACAGTTTTCGCCAGGCGCCGTGGCTGGGGCTGGAAGTGGCCGGCATTTATCACGAGCCGCAGCAAGAGGGCGTGCCCGCCCAGTGGGCCGGTAACCTGACGCAATTAGTGGCGGACGCGCGCGCTGGCAGAGTGCATAACGTATATATCGCGATGGCGATGCGCGATGAAACGCACATTAAAAAGCTGGTGCGCGATCTGTCGGATACCACCTGTTCTGTGATGCTTATTCCCGATGTCTTTACCTTCAATATTCTGCATTCGCGTACCGTGGAGGTGAACGGGGTGCCGGTGGTGCCGCTATTTGATACGCCGCTTAGTGGGATAAACCGCCTGCTAAAGCGTATTGAAGATGTGGTGCTGGCGTCGCTTATTCTGCTGCTGATCTCCCCGGTGCTGTGCGCTATTGCGCTGGCGGTGAAGTTAAGCTCCCCCGGGCCGATTATTTTCCGCCAGACCCGCTACGGAATGGACGGCAAACCTATCACGGTATGGAAGTTTCGCTCGATGCGGGTGATGGAAAATGACGCCGTGGTGACGCAGGCTACGCAAAACGATCCGCGCGTGACCCGCACGGGTAATTTCTTACGCCGCACCTCGCTGGATGAACTGCCTCAGTTTATTAATGTGCTGATGGGCGGCATGTCGATTGTCGGGCCGCGCCCGCACGCCGTGGCGCACAACGAACAGTATCGCACGTTGATTGAGGGATACATGCTGCGCCATAAGGTGAAGCCTGGGATCACCGGCTGGGCGCAGATCAACGGCTGGCGCGGTGAGACGGATACCCTGGATAAGATGGCGAAGCGGGTTGAATTTGATTTGGAATACATTCGTGAATGGAGTCTGTGGTTTGATATCAGGATAGTGTTCCTGACCATTTTTAAAGGTTTCGTCAGTAAAGCCGCCTATTAAGGGTCATCCTATGAGTTTAAGAGAAAAAACCCTGAGCGGCGCAAAATGGTCCGCTATTTCGACGCTGACTATCATTGGACTGGGGCTGGCGCAGATGACGATACTGGCGCGCCTTATCGACGGCCACCAGTTTGGCCTGCTGACGGTGTCGCTGGTGATTATCGCGCTGGCGGATACGCTGTCAGATTTTGGCATCGCTAATTCGATTATCCAGCGTCAGTCTATTTCACCGCAGACGCTGACCACGCTCTACTGGCTGAATGTTGGGCTGGGCGTAGCGGTGTGTCTGGCGCTGGTGGCGCTGAGCGGCCCTATCGCCGGGCTGTTGCATAATCCGCAGCTGGCGCCGTTAATCAAACTGCTGGCGCTGGCGTTTATTATTATTCCGCACGGGCAGCAGTATCGCGCGCTGTTGCAAAAGGAGCTGGCATTTAGCCACATCGGCATGGTTGAAACGATGGCGGCGCTGGCGGGATTTTTGGTTACCGTTATTGGGGCATATATATGGCCTCTCGCGCTGACCGCAATTGTAGGTTACCTGGTCAATAGCGCGGTACGCACGCTGCTGTTTGGCTATTTGGGGCGGAAAATTTATCGTCCGGGGCTGCACTTTTCTCTGGCGCCGGTTGCTCCCGATCTGCGCTTCGGGGCGTGGCTGACCGCCGATAACATTCTCAATTACATTAGTACCAATCTTTCGACGCTGACGCTGGCGCGGATCCTCGGCGCCACCGCGGCCGGGGGGTATCAACTGGCGTGGAATGTGGCGGTGGTGCCGCCGATGAAGCTGAACCCGATCGTGACCCGCGTGCTGTTCCCCGCCTTTGCCAAAATTCAGGATGATACCGCTCGGCTGCGGGTCAATTTTTATAAGCTGCTGTCGGCCGTAGGGTTGATGAATTTTCCGGTGCTGCTGGGGCTGATGGTGGTCGCCAACCACGCGGTTCCGCTGGTGTTCGGCGCAAAATGGAATTTTATTATCCCGATTTTGCAATTGCTGTGCGTGGTGGGGCTACTACGCGCGGTGGGTAACCCTATTGGCTCGCTATTGATGGCTAAGGCACGCGTCGATATCAGCTTTAAATTCAATGTGTTTAAGGTTTTTCTGTTTATCCCGGCCATTGTTTTCGGCGGCTGGTACGGCGGCGCGCTGGGCGTCACCGTGGGTTTTCTCGCGGTGCAACTGCTCAATACGGTATTGAGCTATTTCATCATGATTAAACCGGTGCTGGGCAGCAGCTATCGCGATTACATCTTAAGCCTGTGGCTGCCGTTTTATCTTTCAATCCCCACTCTTGTTATTAGCTATGGGCTGGGCCTGGCGCTCGGCGATAGCCTGCCGCTGGGCGCGCTGCTGGCGCTGCAGGTGGCGGGCGGCGCGCTGGCGTTCGCGCTTTCGCTGGCGCTGTCGCGCAATACACTGGTGGTGGAAATTAAACGTCAATTTTGCCGCAGCGAGCGTCTGAAAACGCTGCTGCGCGCCGGATGACGCCGGTGCGCTAAGCGAATTTTGCAGCGCCGGCGAGCGGGACTCCGATTATAGAGGTGTTAATGAAGATACTGATTTTAGGCAATCATACCTGCGGCAACCGGGGCGATAGCGCTATTTTGCGCGGCCTTATTGATGCGATTAGCCTCCAGCGTCCGGATATTAGGCTCGATGTGATGAGCCGGTACCCGGTAAGTTCGGCGTGGCTACTGGGGCGCAGCGTGCTGGCCGATCCTCTGTATTTGCAAATGCGGCGCCACAATGGCGCTCAGGGCGCGCTGGGGCGCGTGAAAAAGGTGCTGCGCCGGCGCTATCAGCATCGCGTTTTGCTGTCGCACGCGTGCGGCGAGGGCACATTGCGTCAGGTTTCGTTGCCGAAAGGATTCACTGAATTTGCGGCCGCGCTGGGGGAGTATGACGCCGTTATTCAGGTCGGCGGCTCTTTCTTTGTGGATTTATACGGCGCGCCGCAGTTTGAGCACGCGCTGTGCAGCTTTATGGCCGGTAAGCCCGTTTATATGGTGGGACACAGCGTCGGGCCGTTTCAGAATGCGCAGTTTAATCAACTGGCGAATGCGGTTTTTCGCCGCAGCCGTGCGCTTATCCTGCGTGAGTCAGTGAGCCTGGAGATGATGCGTGACGCCCAAATTGATGTTAGCCGGGTGGAACACGGTGTGGATACCGCCTGGTTAGTGGCGCTGCGAGAGGGGGAGTTTATCGCCAGTTATGCGGTGAATTACTGGCTAACCATTGCCGCACGCGAGAAAACCGTGGCGGTGACCCTGCGCGAACTGGCGCCCTTTGATAAACGGTTAGGCACCACTCAGCGCGCCTATGAACAGGCCTTCGCCGCGCTTATTAATCGCCTGATTGACGAAGGTTATCAGGTGCTGGCGCTGTCCACCTGTACCGGAATCGACAGCTATAACAAGGATGACCGTATGGTGGCGCTCAGTTTGTTGAAATACATCGACAGGCCGGAGCGTTTTCACGTGGTGATGGATGAGCTTAACGACCTGGAGATGGGGAAAATCTTCGCCGCCTGCGCGTTAACGATAGGCACGCGGCTGCACTCTGCGATTATTTCCATGAACTTCGGTACGCCGGCGCTGGCGCTCAATTATGAACATAAATCCGCCGGTATTATGCGTCAGCTCGGAATGCCGGAAATGGCGGTAGATATTCGCCAGCTACTGGATGGCACGCTGCAGGATACCGCCATGCGGGCGCTGGAAGATTTGCCCGCGCTGCGCGACAGGGTTTTCCGGGCGGTACAGCGGGAGCGGGAGCAGGGAAGGCGCATGGTGGCCTCGGTGCTGGAACGTATACAGGAGGCGGTATGAAGGTCGGTTTTTTCCTGCTGAAGTTCCCGGTTGCGTCGGAAACGTTTGTGCTGAACCAAATCGTTGCGTTTATCGAGATGGGTTATGAGGTGGAGATAGTCGCGCTGCAAAAGGGCGATCTTACTCATACTCACGCGGTCTATCAGCGGTATCGGCTGGGGGAAAAAACCACCTGGCTCATGGATGAGGCGCAGGGGAAAGTGGCAAAGATGCTGGGGCGCGTGCGGGATACGCTGCGCGGCGCGCGGCGCGGTCGTACCTGGCGTGCGCTGAACGTGGTGCGCTACGGCGATGAGGCGCGCAATTTAATTTTATCGGCTATTTGCGGGCGCCATGCGCGCACGCTGCGGGCGCCCGTATTTATCGCCCATTTTGGGCCGGCCGGCGTTAGCGCCACTAAACTGCGCGAACTGGGGGTGCTGGAGGGTAAAATCGCCACCGTGTTTCACGGTATCGATATTTCGCATCGGGATATTCTTCAGCACTACGAGCCGGAGTATCGCGCACTATTTCAGCGCGGGGATGTGATGTTGCCGATCAGTAATCTGTGGGCTGAAAAGCTGCGAGAAATGGGCTGCCCGCCGCAAAAAATTGCGGTGTCGCGGATGGGGGTAGATTTGGCGAAGTTCAGCCTGCGCTCCGTAAAGGCACCGGGTGAGCGGTTGACCATGGTTTCGGTGGCCAGACTCACCGAGAAAAAAGGCCTGCATGTTGCCATTGAGGCGTGCCAGTTGCTGAAAGCGCGCGGCGTAAAATTTCGGTATTACATCTTAGGGATTGGGCCATGGGAGCGCCGCCTGCGCACTCAGATTGAACAGCTTGAACTGGACGACGATGTTGTGATGTCGGGCTTCAAACCGAATCACGAAGTGAAGGCGATGCTGGATGATGCTGACCTATTTTTGCTGCCGTCTATCACCGGTGAGGATGGGGATATGGAAGGCATCCCCGTCGCGCTGATGGAGGCGATGGCGGTGGGCATTCCCGTCATTTCGACGCTGCACAGCGGTATCCCCGAGCTGATTGACGCCGGGCAGAGCGGCTGGCTGGTTCCGGAGCGCGATGTTCACGCGCTTGCCGACCGGCTGCAGGCGTTTAGCCAGCTTGAGGCCGCTACGCTGGAGCCTATGCGCGTGCGTGCGCGTGCGAAAGTTGAAACCGATTTCAACCAGCAGAAGATTTATCAACGGTTGGCTGGGTTATTACAGGCGCTGTAGTGGGGCAACAAGGCCGGGGTACGGGAGGCTATTAACGGGCACCGACTGACCATCTAAACTGACGAGGTTATGCCTGATATGAAAAAAGCCTTATTGGTGAAGGCGTTGACTCGCCGGGCGCTGCTGCGGCGCGCAGCGGGGGTTGCCGCACTGGCGCTGATTTATGCACCAGGCGCTAACGCGTTGAGGCAAAAGACGCCGGTGGACGTAGGGGATTTTTACCGCGGCGACTGGCCTGCGGCATTCAGACGCGCTTTTAACGCGGCCGACCATGTGGTGGTGCCGAAAAACCGGGTGTGTGACGATTTCAACGCGGGGATTGTTATTCCCAAAGGTAAAACACTGACCATCCGCGGCGGCATTAGCGGTAACGGGCGCGGCCGCTTTGTGCTGCAGGACGGTTGTCAGGTGGCGGGCGAAGACGGCGGGCGGATTAATAATGTGACGCTGGACGTACGCGGTTCAGACTGTGCGATCCGCGGCCTGGATATGAGTGGTAAAGCGCCCGTTACTCAGATTTATATTGGCGGCAAAGAAAAGCGCAATATGCGCAATTTGATTGTCGAGAAGCTTCGGGTGCACGATGCGAATTACGCCATCCTGCGGCAGGGGTTTCATAATCAGCTTGACGGTGCGCGCATTACGCACTGCCATTTTCAGCGCCTGCAGGGCGATGCGATTGAGTGGAATGTGGCAATCAATGACAAAAATATCCTGATTTCCGACCACCTGATTGAGGATATTTGTCAACAACGGGTAAAAAGTGATCCACTTACCGTCACCACCAAC
>CALYPF010000005.1 GCA_945271245.1 uncultured Enterobacteriaceae bacterium
AGACCGTTGGTGGTGACGGTAAGTGGATCACTTTTTACCCGTTGTTGACACCATTGCCGCCAGTAGCTGAGCGTGGCGCTCGGGAGACATGCCCCGCTCGCCCGCCATAATCATTACCGGGTCGCCGGGGATCATATGTACGAAGGCAAAAGTTGGTAGCGTAATACCGATAAACGTCGGAATGACGACGCCCAACCGCCGAAGGATAAACTGCAACATATCCCACACTCTCTGTCTTATCCCGCCGTTTCGCCGCTGCGCCAAAAGTTGGATATAACGACGCTGGCACCAATTCCGCAATTGCGGAGCAGAGCATCAGAGAGGTCATTCCGGGTTGTGGCGAACGGTTGATAGTTACCGGCGGGAAGTTATGGCTCTGTTGCGCCCGCCGGATGCAGGCGGGCGCGCTTTCCTTTACGTGAACTGCCAGGATTATTCGAGCGATACATTCTCAAAATTATGTTTGCCCAGCGGGTCCACAATGTAGCCTTTCACCTCTTTACGCACCGGCTCATACACCGTGGAATGCGCGATGATGATTGCAGGCACCTGGTCGTGCATGACGACCTGCGCCTGTTTATAAAGCTCGATACGCTTATTGTGATCTTCACTGGCGCGCGCGGGCTGGATCAGATCTTCAAACGGTTTATAGCACCAGCGTGAATAGTTGGAGCCTTCTTTCGCCGCCGCGCAGCTAAATAGCGTCGCGAAGAAGTTATCCGGATCGCCATTATCGCCGGTCCATCCCATCATCACCGTCTGATGCTCGCCGTCTTTCGCGCGTTTGAGATACTCGCCCCATTCATAGGAGACAATTTTCGCCTTCACGCCGATTTTCGCCCAGTCCGACTGAATTATCTCAGCCATACGGCGCGCATTCGGGTTATACGGACGCTGAACCGGCATAGCCCACAGATCGATAGCGAATCCCTGCGCCATTCCTGCCTCTTTCAGCAGTTGCTTAGCTTTCTCCGGATCGTAGGGATAATCTTTAATCTCGTCGTTATAGGACCACATTGTCGGCGGGATCAGGTTCTTCGCCGCCTGACCGGCGCCCTGATAAACCGCTTTAATAATGGCATCTTTATTTACCGCATAGGCCAGCGCCTGGCGCACCTTGGCATTATCCAGCGGTTTCTTTTCCACGTTAAAAGCGAGATAGCCCGCGTTCAGCCCCGGCTGTTCCATAACGGTGATATTTTTATCTTTCTTCATGCCGGCAATGTCCGCAGGGTTAGGATACGGCATGACCTGACACTCATTCTTTTGCAGTTTTGCATAACGCACGGAGGCATCCGGCGTGATGGAAAACACCAGCCGGTCGATTTTTGGCTTCTCACCCCAGTAACCGTCGAACGCTTTGTACAGAATACGTGAATCTTTCTGGTACTTAACGAGCTGGAACGGGCCGGTACCAATAGGATTTAAATCGACTTTTTCAGGCGTGCCGGCTTTGAGCATATTATCGGCATACTCTTTAGAGAGAATTGACGCAAAGTCCATCGCCAAATCCGCCAGGAACGGGGCTTCCGGGCGTGTGAGCGTTATCTGAACGGTGTTATCGTCCACTTTTTTCACATCTTTAATCAGCGCGGGAAAGCCCATTCCCTCAAAATACTCATAGTTCCCGCCGGAAACGTCGTGATACGGGTTCTTTTTGTCGCGCTGACGATCGAAGGTAAATACCACGTCATCGGCGTTGAAATCGCGTTTTGGCTCAAAATCGCGATTGGTATGCCACTTAACCCCTTTACGCAGGTGAAAGGTATACGTTTTCCCGTCTTCACTCACATCCCATTTTTCCGCCAGGCCGGGAATAACTTCAGTGGTGCCTAATTTGAATTGCACCAGGCGGTTATAAACGGGCACCGAACTGGCATCGTAGGTGGTACCGGAGGTGAATAGCTGGGGGTTGAAGCCTTCTGGCGAGCCTTCAGAACAGTAAACCAACGTTTTGGCCTGCACGCCGGCGGCAACGGAAAGCGCCGCCAGGCTTAGAGCAAGCTTTACAATCCCTGATGGTTTGAAGGAAATCATCATTATTCTGCTCCAGTGTGTGATGTGTTATCGAAAGCGCGGGCTTTTTTATTGTGTATCCGGCCCATCGGCTGCGCCCTGAAGCGCAGTAGAAGCAGTAAAGTAGCGCAGGAATGGCATCCTCCTGCGCGGCCCTTTCATTGCTTCGCTCTACAATCTGTCAACCGGGAGAGAAAAGGTCAATATTGTTAATAATATTTTGCTGAATTTGTGATTATAGGTAAATAAAATTTAAAAAAGAGGATACAAAAAATGCCGGAACAGAAATTTATGCTATACAAGATAGCCCAGCATAATCCTCTGGTAATTACGTAGAAGTTACGATAAACGTTGGTTAATCGATTGCGCTTTTTTTAGACACTCGAGTACGTATTAAGGCTTCTCTCAAACGGATATTTGTACAGGCTGAGGTAAGCCACAAAGAAAATGATGTACACCGGCAAAGCAGCGCCGTTTATCCGAGAGAATAAAGCAATAAGAGGCAGTAATGAATGCTACTTACTCTATGCAAATTATGTTCGCGGGGAAGATATCTAGCGCTGCGCTTTATTTCACCGAGTTCCTTTACGCACCACCGTCACTATTTACTTTCGCTGCGCCCGCTTATTAGCACATGAAAATAGCAGCGAACCGCTGCCTTTTATCCGCCATTACATTAGGCGAGGAAATAACCGCCAATAGCAAAGATGCAAAAATGATCCATAGCGCAAAGGCAGCCGCGACCGTATGAAGGCATACCCGACCTGGCTCACCAGCGGGCTAAACGACCGCCGGATATCGCCAAATACGAGGCGAAAAAAAACCGCATCGGTAAAGGATGCGGTCTGATTTGCTTTTCTGATCTGAACCTGGTCAAATCATACTAAAATTTGGTCGGTGATAGAGGATTCGAACCTCCGACCCCTTCGTCCCGAACGAAGTGCGCTACCAGGCTGCGCCAATCACCGAATTGCGGGGCGCATATTACTGCCACCCTGCGGTAACGTCAATCCTTTCTTGCCAAAAGCCCGGCGATCGGGTGAAAACCCGACGGCGCTAATTTACCGCTTCCCGGCGGCAGGATTATGGCACCAGTTGTTACTCTCATTAATACCGCCGTCCGGCGACGTATAGCCAAGACATCCTAAAACGGTGTCGTAAAGCTCTACCTGGCGGTGCGTCACTTTTTTACGCGCCTGGGATTGCATATAGGCGAACGCTTTTGCATGCGCAGGCTCTTCCAGATACTTATCCGATGCCCAGACCAGCAGCGGTACGCGGAATTGTTCCGGCGGTGCCATCTGGCGAGGTGTACCGTGCAGGCGGTCGTGTTCATTAATAGATTCACCGTGATCGGCCGCGTAGAAAACAATCGCTTTCTTATCCCGCAATTGGTCGATGGTCTTATCAATAAAGGAATCGACGTACAGCACCGTATTGTCAAACGAATTGATTAACTGCTCCCGGCTGCACTCTTTATCCACGCTGACGCACTCCGGCTGCCATTTCGCATAATCACGGGTATAGCGCTGAACGTACGAAAAGTGGGAGCCTTTGGTGTGCATAATCACCAAATGCTTGCCCTGAGGATGCGCGGCCAGCGAGTCGCGAAACTCTTCCAGCAACAGCATATCATCCACGCGTTTTCCCTGGTGCCGCGCGCCAATAGTTTCCCGATAGCCGATATTGTCCGCCATCGTATTACTGTAAAACCACAGCTCGCTTTGCATCGCGAATAGGTCGCTACTGAAACCCAATTGCTTCAGTACAGCAAAGACATTCTGTTCCAACAGAGTGCGCTGGGGGTTATCTTTAGCCCCGCCTTCGCGAACAAACATACAGCGCAGTGAAAGTTTGGTTGCGGTATCGCAAGACTCACCGCGAGATGCCACCAGATTTTTCTCCTGAGACAATTTCGGCGTGGTATTACGCTGATAGCCAAACAGCCCCATATGGTCCCAGCGCGTGGTCTCACCAATGATAAACACCACGTAGGTGTCATCTAAATCTTGAGGGGCGACATAAGTGAATTTTTTAACAGGATTAATCAGTGAACGATTATCAGAAGATTCATCGACCTGTGCCCAGGCATAAAGCCCCAGCGCAGCAACCCAATTTGAAGGCAAATAAGAGTTCGCCACTACGCCGCCATAGCTTGGCATATCGACGATAGCGTGTTTTTCAGCCTGCTTCATCTGCTTATCCATCACGCGCAGCGGCACCCAAACCAGCAGGCCGGCCAAAGCCAGCACCGCGAGATTGCGCAAACGCATGCCCGGCGTGCGTAGCTGGCGCAGCAGGGTATAGCAGCAATTATTACTCCAGATAAGCAGCAGCGGCAGTGCGCTCACCGCAACCATCCAAATAATAAAATTACGTCCGATAACTTCTTTGGAGAGATCGATATCCGTAGTCATGACCGAGGCGATAATGCCGTAGCCTATCACCACATTCAGGAAGGTCATGTAATAGCTGGCGCCTACCGAACACAGCACGATAAACGAAGCCAGTATTTGCCATAACCGACGCCCCAGCAAAGAAATCAGCCGGAATAAAAAGAAGGTAACCAGTACCGTCGCCGTTAGTTCCACTACGGCAGCAAGGATCATCCATGGGCTGAAATGGCTGAAGAAGGCCTCAAAACGCCTGTAAAATATGGCGGCGTTAAGAAATAAGCCAATATAGATAGCGAGTAGAAAGCAAAGCTTCTGCTGCGTTATCGTCTTTATGTATTTCATGCAAAAGCCCCGGAAAAGAAAAAGCGAAAGTAAAGCAACTCTCAGACCTCATAATCTGAATCAGGTTCGCTGCCGGGGAGAAAAAACCGAAAAAAGATAATCCTTAAGCTCACTGAATACGCTGCCAACACTAAATAAGCTTCCGAGGTATTCATATCGCACGCGCATTATTTAAATGGTCCTTCCATCTTTCTTATAGCAGGCAATAAAAAGATAGACGCCACAAAGCGGTTATGGGAAAAGAAACATTATCTTAAAACAGTGGCATAAATAACCAATGCAAACTCTGGAACAACGTGCCCGCAGCTATGCTCAGGCCGCTCATGCGGCCCGACATCAGCGCCGTAAATACACTAACGAGCCGTATATCGTGCACCCTGCCGCCGTTGTAGAACTGGTGCGTAGTGTGTCTGAGGGTGATGAGACAATGCTGGCCGCAGCCTGGCTGCACGACACGGTAGAAGATACGCAAAGCACGCTGGCAGACATCACGGCCCGCTTTGGGCCAGAGGTTGCTAGCCTGGTAGCAATGATAACGAATCCTTCCTTCCCCGAGGCGCTTAACCGCACGCAGCGTAAGGCATTTACTTTTGCCCATACGGCCAGAGCGAATGCTCGGGCGCAAACAATAAAGCTTGCCGATATTATTGATAACACCCGGGGAATCATTCGCTACGATCCTGATTTTGCGCGCCTTTACTTACTTGAGAAACGGCTTCAACTGGCGGGTTTAACACAGGGGAACAAAGAATTAAGGGAACAGGCTAACTTCATTATTGAAAGCGGTATTGCCCGGTTAATGCAGCCGCCGTATAACGTCACGGCGGCCTGGTTTATCCAAAAAGCGCAGGCCTATCAGCCTCAGGCGTGAGCCGCATTTAGCCGCTCATTTCGCGCAGGCTGGCGAATCGTGGTAGAAAACGCCAGGGAGACTACAAGCAGCACAAAGATAACGCAGAAGGTCACATAAAATCCGCCAAACAGAGAGGCGATAATTGACCCGCAGATGCTGCCAATACCAAAGCCGAGATAGATAACGCCGTAATTCTTCGCCAGGTTATTTAACCCGAAGAACTCACTTACCAGCGACGGGTAGACGGTGATAGTCCCGCCAAAATTAAAGGCCACGCAGGCAATAGCGGCAAAGAAGGTCACGGCGTTAAGCGGTGCAAATAGCAGGGCGGCCATTCCGACTAAAGAGATAACCTGGCCCAGCGTAATCACACGGATACGCGCGATTTTATCCGACAGGATACCCAGCACCAGGCGCCCGCCCAAGTTTGCGACGGCGATAACGGTGACCGCATTTGCCGCAGAAAGCGCATCCAGATGTACCATACCCTGAGCAATATCTTTCGCTACACCAATCACATACAAACCGCTCATACACGCCGTCAGGAACATTACCGCCAGCATCCAATATTGCGGTTTACGCATGGATTCCGCCAGCGTGAAGTCCTGTGCGGTCTTGCCGTTCGCGGTGATTTCTTTTTGCAGCGGCGCATCGCGCATCAGACTGGCACCCAGCAGTACCATGCCCATCGCCAGCGCACCCCAGATAATGAATGTTTTTTCCAGGCCGTAGCTGGCCAGAAGCTGAGTATCAATAAATTTAAAACCGAGGCTGCCTAACCCATATGCACCAATAGCGAATGCGGAGATAAGCCCTTTACGCTCCGGAAACCACTTCACGCAGTTCGACAGCGTGAGCAAATAACCGGCGCCGTCGGCCAGGCCAACCAGAATGCCTGCGCTGAACCACAGCATCAATAAATTATGGGACCAGGAGGTCATCACCAGACCAAAGCCCAGCAGTAGCCCGGAAGCCATTGTCACTTTACGAACGCCAAAGCGCTCCTGTAATTTTCCGGCAACGGAAGAAGAGATTGCCAGCCCAAGGCTCAACAAACCAAATGAAAAAGCGACCTGACTTATTGATTCACCCAGCTTCTGGGCCAAAGCGCCGTTAAACAGGCTCCAGGTATAGACTGAGCCCAATGCGAACTGCGTAATAACGGTTCCGACAAGAGTTAACCAGCGGGTGCGGTTATAAAGTGCCGTATTCATGGTGTGGTCCTTCCAAAGAGAAATACTATCTGCGGATGAACATACTGGAAACTCGGGTTCTGAAGGGGAAAAATGGAATGAATAGCGCGTAACGGGGAATGAAATGCCATAAATCAGGCATGAACGGCAGCGGCGCCTTATGGAGTGAGAAAAAATACGCCGGAACAGACGCGCTTTACAGTACGAGAGGGAAATCAACTATAGAGTTGGACCCTACCGTACCAGCAAGCCTGAACCGACGTCAATATTGCAGTGCCTTCTCAATTTAATTACTGCTTTTTTTATCAATGCGTAATTAATTTACGCCCTGTGCCAGGCAGAATGCCTTTATTCACGACTCAGTGATTAAAATCATCTAGCCGTGAGAATAACCGTCAGGCATTCCTATTGCCCTGTGTCACGGTTACCTAAGTTGCTCAACCGTTCCCTGGCAGGGATAATATTACCGTAGCGCCGTTATCTTTATCTCATGGCAAAGCGCATATCAATAAATTCAGCGCTATTCGGCGTTTAC
The DNA here is from genome assembly GCA_945271245.1 of uncultured Enterobacteriaceae bacterium. Classification (GTDB taxonomy): domain Bacteria; phylum Pseudomonadota; class Gammaproteobacteria; order Enterobacterales; family Enterobacteriaceae; genus Apirhabdus; species Apirhabdus apintestini. Next base: position 7,336 of record CALYPF010000005.1, read on the forward strand.
ATTGCGAATAAAATAATCTAGCGGGATAACCGTTAAGTGGTTTAAACACGCTGTCAGCTTACGCACGGGAAATAACTATTTTCCATGCGCTGCATGGGCTAACAAATAAATATTCCTAAAAACGAAATATCGACCTAAATAGATTCACAGGGAAAATGTCTATTACCCGTGCCTATAACACTTCAGTGAATAAAAATTATCACGTTGCTATCTGTGTATAAAGATAGCAACGTACCGTGTTTACCAGCCAATCGCAAAGCCGGCGGCAATACCAACGCTTTGCTGGGAATCCCAGGAAGTATTCAGTTTAATCACGGCATTTTCTGCCGCTCTTACACCGACGCCAGCGGCAATCGCACCCTGTTCGCGGTAGCCGGAGGCTGCCATTCCCAAACTGAAGTCATGACCCGGCACTAATGGAATGGCGGTCATCGCCATCGCGCCAGCAATACCGGCTTCCGCCCGGCGCTGATTACGATTGATTTTTTTATCCAGCTTATTGATATTGCGTCCCCATTCGGCAAATTTGCTGTCGGTATATTCATTTGCCCGGGTCAGCGTCTCGCGGTCACCTGCGCGACTATAATCCTGCGATTTTTTTAACGTTTCCTCGTCGCCTTTTTTGCGCGCGTTTGCTTCTTTCCCAACTTCCTGATCGGTATAGCGATTCGCTTCATCCAGCAACCCGTCCGTCAGACCATCAACCCGAGAGTCGGTATAGCGATTCGCTTCATCCAGCGTTTCAGATGATTTTTGATCGGTATAATTATTGGAAATATTAATCGCGTCGTTAACGCGCACATCCGTGTAATTATTCGCCTGGTTTAGCGTTTCCGTAGCGCGCTTATCAGTGTACGAGTTTGCAGCGTCCAGCGTGTCCTGATCGCCTTTTTTCATCTGGGCGACATTGACGCCGTCTGTATCTGCGGTACCCTCTGCCACATTAGTGATTTGGCGCTCATTGCCTGCCGCCCCTACTGAAACGCTGCTGTCGCGGTCGGCAACTGAATTATCGCCTAACGCCGTCGCATTATTGCCTGACGCCTGTGAGTTGTAACCCAACGCCGTAGAGTGATCGCCGGTAGCGTGAGAGTTAAAACCAATGGACACGGAGTGATAGCCGCCGGAAACGGCCCGGCTACCCAATGCCGTACTGGAATCACCCAGCGCATCGGACAGGCGCCCCAGTGCCACGCCGCCATCGCTGGAGTGCGCCTCGCTGCCGATCGCCGTACCGCCGGTAGTCGTATCGGCCTGATACCCTATTGCAACGCCTTGCCCTGCTGCGCAGGCGGCATCACCTACCGCGACCCCCCTCGAGTCCGCGCAGCTTTCGGTTCCTAACGCTACTGCGCTTTTTGTCGCCCGTGAATCCAGCCCTACCGCAAGGGAACGATCGCTGGCCTTGGCGCGGATACCGATAGCGGTCCCACGGCTGCCGCTAACTGACGCACCGTCGCCCCACTCCATGATCAAGTCATAGGTTGGCAATGTCGCGGCCTCTTTTTCTTCCGTTGCGGGTTTATTCTTTGTAAGGAAGGGTTTTGGCGTCGCCAACGCCTCGGTTGCCGCCGAAGCATTGGCTGTGAATGCGGTAATGGCCACCATCGCTAACGCTGAAAGCGTAAACTTCATCTACATCTCTCCATGATGAATAAAAGAATTCGGGATAAGTCCGATATACTCATCAATATAACTAATACAATTTTTCTTAGAAGATGGTTATCTTCCTAATTGACAATAGTGAAGAGAGTTAAAAATAAGAATAATTTCAATATATCACCGAGGATTGAGTGATTATTCCTAGATACAAAATGGCTTATTCCGAACCATAAACACATAATCAAATCTGATAAAAAACAGGCGTATTATGGGGCGCACCAGGGAGCTAACCCGCATGCGGCTGGTACTTATAGCTGGCTAACGCCGCGATATCAGATCGCCGAGTGAACGCACGCCCAGCTTTTTCATCGCGTTGCGTTTGTGCACATTCACCGTTTTCGCGCTAATAAATAGCATCGACGCTACATCCGTCACGGAACGTCCCTGCACCAGGTTACTGATCACCGCCATTTCCCGGCGCGTTAGATGTCCGCGCACGGTAAATGGAAGCGGATTAGTAAAATCTGCAGCGTCATGCAAAAAAATATCGCTGAAATTCTGTCGAAGCTGTTCCAGCCGACTATTTTTATTAATAAAACAGACACCCTTCATTAATTCTTTCGGGCAACTGTGTAACAGCGTCGGTGAATCGCCCCAATAAATTAATTTCTTTTGACGATGATAATAATGAAACGCATCCAGAAAACTAATATTTGGAACGAGTCTGTTCCTGGGATTACACAAATCGGTAATCACCAGGTCAAAATCAACGGACAATATCGTATTATAAAGTTCATCCACCGTATCAGGCATACTAACAATCACCAGATTCGGAAAATGCTCCTCCAGGAACATCCTTAAGCTGAACCTGATAAACATACAGGGTTCATGAAGAACAACTGCAAGCGAATCCCGCATCTTCAAGTCCTTTATAGAGAATACGATGTCCGAAAGCTATCTATCCCACAATCCTTATGGAATAGGCGTTACCAGTATACTATACATACCGGTGTAAGTTCCTAACGGATAGAACTCCACCCGCTTTTCAGACTTAAATGACACACGCGGGCCTTTATTAAGGTCCGTCACTGCACTGATATCTGGATAAATAGTCCTATAGGTCATTGGTAAATTTGTGGTGGCAGTACCATTATTCTCATCAAGCCACAGCGTGGTGAGTGTCATCAAATCGCCATTACTATTCGCTAATGATTTCGGCGCTAAGTTTTTATCTTCCAGCTTCAGGCGTACGCCGCTAACGTTCCCTACGAAGATAAACGGTGGCGTTGTCGCCGTCATATAACCACCGCTTTCCGCCATCGGAACATCTATTTCGGAACCCGTGACTTCTTTAGTCCCTATATACACACGGACACTATTTTCAATTTTCGCCGTTAATTTCAGGTCCGTACGAATCTCGGCCGCATGCACATTTGCGCCCAGTAATACCAGTGCATAAAAAAAGTATTTTTTTAACATCGGTTAATTTCCTTATTATACTTCAGGCGTAATAACGGCCGTTAATGTGTCGTTTAAACGGGCGCCGGCCTTCATTCCTCTGGTGTTTTTCCCGGCAATACTCAACTTAATATCCAGCGCTGATGAAGTCGCGCTTCCCGCAGGCAGCGTACCGTGATAAATATCCGCCGGGCCGATATTCTTGCCCTGTACTGCCACCAGATACGGAATCCACGCCTCTTCCAGTGAAGATTTTAATAAATATTGATCGCCGCCTTTCTGTAAAGATTCAAAACGCAGCGTGTAATTAAGCGCATCTACGGAGGCGTACTTCGTTTTGGTCACTGTTAGCTGCAGGTTATTACTCGCATCCATAAATGGACCAACGTCGCCAATGGTAAATATCGATGTCGTTGAAAACGCGGCACTAAGCACCGGCTGATCGACCAGCGCCGGCGCGGTATCAAGATAAATTGAGTTCGACGTCTGCTCTTTTCCATCGGCAAAGAAAGTAACATTACCGATTAATACGCGCCGTGCTGCGGATCTGTAAAACGCGGGCGACAGCTTTTCAGGCGCCAGATGCATAACCGGCACTTTATTTTTCAGGGCGATATAATCAGCGTCCGTCGTTTCATAAATATCACCGCACTGAACGTCCGTACCATGGGCGCCAATTTTAGTCATCGCGCTTAACTGGATTTTTAAAGCATCCAAATCCGGGCCGCCGGTAAGCATGCCGTTATTACACTGGCCAACGCCAGCGGGAGTTATCCGTACTCCCAGCGTTTTAGCACTATCGTCCCGAAATGAAAGTACGCCCTGACCAAATTCGGAACTGCCGCCTTCCTGAACCACTTTCACTGAGTAGTCAGACTGAAGCTGGAAAACCCAGTCCCCCGCCAGAGCGGAAGTCGATACGCTCAAAAGCAGCGCCGTATATATGGCCGCTTTCATAGGTTACTCCTTAACTCTGCAGCTATTGTAGTTCTGCACTTTTCCATTCATTTCAAAAGCCAGTGTGTTATTCACGGTCAGCACCCGCGGATGATCCGGATATACATTAAAGGCCTTCTGATCTTTACGTCCGTCGATAACCAGGTTGCGCATTTCACTACGTACATTCCCCGTCGCCCACACAGTCCATTTATTGCCCTGGCACTTCATTTCAATGCTCTGGGTATGCGTGCCTGCGGGTAAATAACGCAGCAGTACATCATATCCAACGGCAAAGCGGACTTTCCCGGGGTTTAAAGAGTCTTCCGGATAGCTTGGGCGCACCCGCAGGCGGAAAAGCTGCTCTTTCTCTACCGGCTTCATCGGCATAATGCGAACTTTCCGCATTTCGCCATAAGGCACCACCAGGCGCGTTGGTGAGAACACCAGCCAGGGTGAATCTTTACCTAACTCTTTGGTTAATTTTTCTTTCTCATCACCCGGGTTATTAATTGAGAATAACTCGAGAGTCACAAACTCATATTGCTGCTTCGCTGATTTATCATCGGTATCAGTATCTACCGGGCGGAATGCAGATTTAATAGTAATAAAGTTATCTCTTGGAGTACTTTCCTGGATCTCTTTAACTATTGGAAATACTTCAATAGCATGAGCAAAGCTTGCACCAATAATAGAAGTACATAGCACCGCTAATTTTAAAAATGTCTTTTTATTTGATTTCACAATTAACCTCTCTAACCTGCATTACACCGTGTGTTTGAATCGAATTTTTGTCGTTTAAAGGGCAAACATAATCAACGCCGTCTTGCTTCACGGATAATTGAGTAAGTTTTTCCCCAGTTGCTAAACTGAAGTCACCCACAAACAGTCCTTCTTCATCCGTAACTGTATTGCCGCCGACGACGCGTGCGTTGGTCAACGGGCGCCCATCAAAATAGATGCGTCCGGTAACCGTTTGATTACGCTTGCCTTCCAGTTTCACCGTGTAAACCTGTCCCGGTTTTATCCACGTTGAGGTTGATTTGGTCGATAGCGTAAAGAATTCGTTCTCTTTACCCGTATAGACCTGTTCCGCTTCCGGCACTATCTTCTGATACGGCATAATACTTAGCGTCGTTTTTTCACCGCCTTCAACCACCGCAGTACTGCCGGAACGGTTACGCACGTTGAAATACTGACCCTTCGGCAGGTCCGTTGCATCAACAATTAATGCGCTTTGCGTATCCACTCTACCCATACTGATATTGCCATCACCAATCGCGAAACCACCGCGCTGAGAGAGGTATTTCTGCGAGTAGTTACCGTGGCCAAAACTCTTGCTATAGCTCGCCGACGTTAACCCATAGTTATTGTCGACTGAAATGTTAGCACTGCCGTCTTTATGTCCATGACCGCTGCCGTTAAGCGTGGTCCTGAGCGTATATTTACCGGCTCTGTCAAATTCAGGGTTCAGGAAATCAACGTTATAATCAGCGCCGTAGGTATTGCCTTCTTTGCTGTTGTCCGTCATCCGACCGCGTAAAAATAGCGTTTGGCTATGGTTATAACTGCGCTCACGGAAGCTAAAACTTAACTGTGCGTAGACGCGACGATCTTTTTCCGACTCACTGGTGTTATAACCGCGCGTATTGTATCGGTAATCGTTTATGCCCTGGTGGTAGCCCACATCAGTACGCATGGTGATATCATCGAATAGATTGAAATCACGGCTTAAGTTAACGTCCCACGACTCATAGCGGGATTTATCCTGGCGCCCGTAAGAGTGATAAAACGTATTCAGGCCATAGGAGAGAGATAGCCCAACGTTCCACGGCAACATAGCGCTACTGGTTAGCTGCCACGTATCGTAATCGTAAGAAGGAACTATCCCGAAGCGCTGGTATTCTTTCTCCGGCCCCTGATACCGATTAGAGCGGTAGTTTAGATAGAAGCTATAGCGCCCATAACTTTTGTTAAAACCGGCCAGCCAGGCGTAACTTTTATCTTTACTGGCCAGCCCTTCCAGATAAAAACGCTCGGCGAAAATAAAGTTAAGCGGCGTATCAAGGCTTGCGGAAAGATAGGCCAGATCGTCATCTAACAGCAGGCCGCTGCCTAATGAGGTCGCTGATTCTGTGGTATAGCCCAGCATCGCGGCGGCCATATAGTTATCATCAACGCGTCGCGGATCGTTTGGATCTGCCCAGTGCTGTTTATTCGAAAACTCGGCACGCCGCTGATCGTAGCGCCCTAACTGGACGGAATATTCCACATCTCCGGCGCGGAAGGAACCGCTGCGCTTGTAAAACGGCTGTACTTTCCGCTGCTGCGTACCGCTAACAAGTTTTACTATTATTTCAATATCATAGCCGCCAGAAGGCCAGGCATCGGTATTAAGTTGATGCAGACCAGAGGAAAACTGCTCCATGTCGATGAGTCGGCCATTACGGTATACCTCTACCGAACCATCTTCCGGCAGATACACATTAACCGGTGAAGCCGCGCCGATATTCTGTTGAATATAGTTATCAGACATATAGCCCAGCGATACGCCATCAAGGCTCACCGGCCTAAAAAAGCTGTAATTCGCAGAAGGCGTGGAGGCTAATAAATTCTCACTTAACCGCTGACGGCCAAATTTATAATGAACCGTATTTTGTTCAATATTCAGTGCCAGCTCGTCAATGGTCGCATTATAATCTTTTGAATAGTTCCAGTTACCGGAAATATAGCTATTCTTAGTAATTCCCAGCGTATCATTAGACGTCACGGAAAGGCTGTCCCCGTAACTGTCAGAGAGATAGCTTACGTAATGGTTATGGACAAAACCGGGCGTAGACTTGGCGACAATGAATTTTTTGTCATCACCACTTCCTTTTGGCGCCAAATATTTTTCAGGGAGTATTAACTCGACGATCGCATTTGATTCATTAATATAAATTGTAATTGCGTCATCGTCATAGCCAACTTTGCTTACGCGCCTGATAGGGTGAGAAAGCTGCTCCGCCATTTTTTCACGGGGAATAGTCAGCGAAGGCATTTCCGGGTCATATAACTTTTCGACAAGAGTTTGCACGGAAGTTAACCATACCTGCTGCCTGTCATATTCAACGGTTAAAGAACCTAATGAATTATTACCCTGGACAATCTCAAAAATACCGGCGTTTTTTTGGTTAAAGATATCTTCAAAACCTTTTGGTAAAGATACCGATTCGCTGGCCGCGGGGAACGGAATCATAAACGCAGACACACATCCCGCAATAATAAAAGAATCAGAAGTCAGTTTCCTGCTCATGCATCCATTCCCTGGTTATCCCTAATTAAAGCGCTGGCGTAATAATTATGCTAAGGACGTGAGTATAATTCCCTGACGGATAGTTTCTTGCCAGTTCTTTTGATTTAAGATGAAATTTAAAACCGTTTTTATCATTACCCTGTGAAATGTCTCTTAATACCGGCATAGTCAGGCTGGCGCTGGCATCCGTGGGTACATTATTCACAACAAAATAACCGTTAAGAGGAATTGCTACGCTATCTGCATCCTGTTTCCCTTTTTCAGGGTCGAGCTCAATATCTTTCTCATTAAGCATGACATTAGCCCGGTCAATATTCCCAACGATGTATAAATAGTCACTCATATTTTCAAAGTAACCATTAGCATCATTGACGGTTAACGGAAATACTATGGTTTTATCGGTAACACGCTCGCCCTTATAATAAAGCGCAATTCTCGGCTCCATTACCACGCCAATTTTAACGCCTACCAGAGAATCACGTGCGGCATTTACCGTAACAGGATAAATAAACAGTAAGGAAATAAACGAGCAAAACAGTAAGTTCTTTTTGAGCATAAGAATATCCTACAAATGGCCAGCATTACGCTGGCCATTACTTACTGGTAAGTCAGTAATAATTAAGGTTTAGCGGCAACGTTAGCGTATACAACGCCTTTGTAGTTACCCTGCGCCAGGTTTACTGATTTTTCGTCAGACACGAAGTGGAAAATTACCGGGCTCTGAGAGTAAGATTTACCGGCATCGTTAGCCAGCGTAAAGTCATGAACATCACCAGAAGCAGCGTACAGAGCGCCTGCTGCGCTACCGCCTGCATTAGCAGTGATTTTATAAGACATTTCCTGAAGACCGTTGTCTGAACTCCACAGTTTGAACGGCTCGTTCTTACCCTGAACGCTATCGTCCAGCGTCATGGTCACGTTAGCAGCTTTATCGTTGCTGCGCATAAACAGAGTATCAGTTTTAGCTTCCATGAAGCCGCTAGATACCGCTTCCAGAACAACGTCAACTTCCGTTACCGGATTACCGTCACCATCAGAGATATAGGTGCTGTCCGGTACATTAGCGCTAACGTTGAATTTGGTGTCATAGCTGGTAGGAGTTACAGCCAGTGCTGAAGCAGAGAAAACCAGTCCAGCCAGAGTCGCGATCGCAAAAGTTGCTTTCATGTTAAATATCATTCCTGTGACATATTTCAAACTCGCGGGGGCAAATATGCACCCCACATCCTTAAGTAATACTAACCATTTATAGGATTGCCTGTTATGCAAACTTCTGTTCAGAGTTACCCTCACGTTATTTGCGCAAACGCTAGAAATGGTCATTTGTAAGCACTAACGAACCCATATGAACACTATGTGCTGTACGGGTCCATTCTAGAGAAATGAGATAAAATTAAGCTAATCAATAAGTCTTACTAATCCTTATTAATACTCAATCCTTTATGGCGTTATGACCAACCTCTTCAAAGACGGCGTTGTGAAGTGCTTCCTGTAGCTGATCAAAATTTTGCGGGCTGTACATATTGTTTTTCCCAACACAGGAAGACCAATCCGTTGTTGGAAAGTAGTTAATAGCAATAAATGCCAGCTTAGCCTCACTTCTTCCTTGTGATAAAACACTGCGGATTTTTTCGCATAACCCATGCTCTACCAATTCCTTTGACACATCTCTTACTGGTATCGGTGTACCCACGGGGTGATCCGTGCCATCACTCACAATAATAAGAATCTTTTTAGTTGCATCACCAGTAGCTAATTTTTGAGCGCCAGCAATAACGCCAGAAGAGACCAGCGTAGCTCCCTGAGACAAAGGGAGATTAGTCAGATGATTGTGAACCTCATCCCTGTTGCTGGTTAACGGAAGGTTATATCTCCCCACATAAGGAGGGTTACTTCCCTTTGTTAGTTTTGAAAGACATTGCCCATTCCCGCTATCCGTTTTATCAATAGGAATTCGATAGTCCCTTGACTCCCTGGGAAACATATCTACTGTTCTTCGAATATCAACGGTATTCATAAGGCGTCGATATCCTGCCCACTTATCCTCATCAACCTTAAGATCTACCGTCATAATATCGTCACTGATGACGGCATTTGGATATTTATAATACTGATAACTACAATAAGGGCCATCATCCGCATGGGTGCCGTGATCGAAAGGAACAAACCCAATCTTATTACTGATATCATCCTGAAAAATTTGATCGGTAAGTTCACTTATAATACTTTTTAATGCCTCTATTCGCGTGCCTCCACCGTCATATTCCCACCCCATAGATCCTGAAAAGTCAGCTACGAACATTACGTCCATGTGCGAACGGTAGTTTCTGGCCACACCATTATCACCAACATTAACCAATTCACCAAAATTGGGATATAGCCCGGTAAACCAGCTTTTTTCGGATAAAGTAGAGCTAACGTGGTATTCGTTATAAATTAATCCGGTGGATTTATCTTTTATATTCTCAATTTTCTTTATTTTCACATCATCAATGCGCTTGGCGTGCCGCATATAAGCCTTAATGTAATTATTTACAAGGTCTTTATTACGGACACTCTGCTCAGGGTTATTTTCTGACGTTAATGCTAAAGCCGCCTGCTCTAATGCATCAGATAAACGAGCGCGTTCAGTAATAAATCGGGCGCCATCAAGAGCAAGGGCCAACATCCCCATCAAAAAACCAGCAGAAAGTACAAACGTGACAGCCATAGCGCCACGCTGATTATCAATAAATTTAGAAGGCGTTAACTTCCTGTGGCTTCCATGCATAATTTAATTTCCTCTTTATTCGTAAGGGTAATTTCCCTTTTCTCTCGCTCTTTACTATCCATGCAGAAAAGATAAGGTAATTTCCCAGGACGCATTTTAGCAACCGCAGCTCCATTAAAGTCTTTCTGATAATTCACTGCGCCAGAGAAAGGTCGCTCATCATTTCTGTTACCCACATTGATATCGTAAACGGTAATACTTAATCCCTCGCGTAGATGCGCACTATAATAGAGGTCATCGTTTAAGGCAGAAACTAGGGCAGCCTGGGATACATCAGAAGAATCAATAAAGATAACTGCTGATGCCTCCATTAATGAAGGGCTTGTAAAGAGCATTGCCGCTAAAATAACTATCTGACGCATAGACTGAATTACCTCGCAACAGCAATGGCATGCGCGGTTAACATTCCCTTTGCGGGCTTAAACCAGGACAGAATAGAGTGGTCTCGTAAACAGACAGTCACTCGATATACCGTCACCCACCGGTTATAGGTACTATAAGGAGATAGCTCCTCCATTGGTACGGGAAGATCTGAAGCCGCACATCCTGGATAGTACCAAGTGTGAAGATGGCCCACTCTCTGAGCCTTATTATTCGTTTCGGCGTAATCAAATGTCATCCTCTGGAGATTTATCTTTAAATTGCCTTCATCCGTAGCATAAGGATATCCGGTATCTTTAAGAATTCGCTCTGCTATATTGCGCATATAGCCCAGATCGTGCTGCGAACGTATATCATCTTCTATGCCATTAAAAAACTGCGTTCGTTCGCGCATTATTCCTGCCAGAGAGTATGCGATACGATCAAGTTTCCCGATCATAGACTGTCGATAGGCTAATTCACTGGTAAAAGCGATAAACCCAGCAAGAAAAATTGCGATTAATGCAAACTCAACGGCAACGGCACCGTCTTGCCTAGTCCATAAATTGTGAACGTTCGTATTCCTGAACAAAGATCACCTCCCTGGTTAATAGATTTGAAGCATAAGATCTAGGGAATGGGAAAAACATGGGTTTGTAATTATAATTTATCCAATAGCGGGCAAGGGCTGAATCCTTCGTTAAATTTTCAACACCACCGGTCTCAAACATATCCGGGATAGAATTACTGTAGAAAATCTTCATGCTGACGGCATTGTTATAAGTTAAAAAACTCCATATAGCGCCGCCGTGCTTAAACCTGCTTCGAAAACGGTCCTCATATTTAGTTTCATAATCAGGTGCATTCTTTGCTTCTTTTGCCGCTTCTGAAACTGCAAGATCCAATACCGCAGAGATATAAGATATGCGCGCTATTTCAGCGACAAAAAACAGCATAATAACGAAGGTAAAAATAGAGAAAACGAACTCTACCGTCGCCACGCCTCTATTATCACGGATAAACCCGAAATTGGGCTTCATTTTATTTTACCTCATTTTTGATTGGGCCAAGTCGGCTTAATGAGTCAACCAGCTCATCCGGGTATTCACTCATATTCTCGGCCTTTACAATTTGCTGGGCATAACGCATATCCCCAACCTTCACTAAGCCAATCACCAGGTTGCGTAACATACGATCCTGCTTTCTGCCACGCAGATACTGCGGTAATAAAACGCCGACGGCATCCTGGTAACGCTGGTCGAGTAAATAGACCATCGCCATATTATTTAGCGCAACGTCATCCTCAATAAACAGATCGCGGGATTTCTGGAATGCCGCCGTCGCATCAGCATATTTCCCCATCATTGCCAGCGTAATGCCCTTTAGGTTGTAAGCTTCGGCGTACTGATTATCCTTCGTCAACATCCGCTCCGTAGTGCGCAATGCCTGAGGATAATCCCCTAACGAAATCATAATTTTGGCCTGTAGCGCATAAATATTAAGATCGGGCTGCTGCATTAGCGGCTGGAGGTAATATAGTGAGGATTTATAATCACCGTCCTGATAGTAATAACTTGCCAGCTTGAAGCGGACTTTAGCGTCTTCTTTATTCTTAAGAAAACTGCGGTACATATTAATCAGCCCGGTATAGTTCTTAGACTTCAGATAAATATCTTCCTGAACCTCAGGATTCGTTGAATTGCTGGCGTTCTGCCCAATGCTGGAACAGGCAGTTAATGAAATAAGCGAGAGTACAACGATCGCCTTTTTAAAAAATTCCATTTTTTATAATCCTCAAAATCCCTGGTGCGGTAATCAATACTGTGATGGGGAACATAATAAAAAGTATCAAAGGGATACTCATTTTGGCTGACAGTTTCCCAATTTTCTCTTCCATATTTAATAATTGCAGTTCACGGATATCCTGCGATAACTGAAGTAAGTTGTCATAAAGCGAGGTTCCGTAGTGAACGCTTTGCTGCAGGTTAGAGCAAAACATCTTCATTTCTGCTAAATCGATTGACTCATAAAGCTCGGTAAGCGCATCCTCCATTCCGGATACTTCCGCTTTCCGGGCCACCAGGTCCATAATCGACGCCAGGCTCTTGTCCATATGGCCGAACCGCTGGGCTACATATTTAATTGCGCTTTCAACCGTCATCCCGGTTTGAATACAAACGGCGACTAGCTCAATAAAGTAGGGAAGCGTGTCACCAATGCTGCGCATTCCTTTCTTAATATTGATGCTAATAAGAATTGATGGGATAACAATCACCCCAATAAAGATGAGCACTGTCACCATCAGACAGTCCTGGTAGCTCAATCCAATCACGTTTAAAGAAGTCAGTAGAAAAATCGGCGCCGCAATACAGGCCACTAACTTAATTTTGGTGGTCAGATCGTCATCTATTTTTTTGATAAAGGTTAACGTTGGGCTACCTTCGATGATGATTGTCGGAATATCAATCGGCGCTCCATCTTTTACCTTACGCTGAGTGGTATGAGAGTTTAAGATGCTGTCGACGCGATTAGACGATACCGACTTTTTCAGGCCAAAAATAAAGAAGATAGCGCCAGTAAATAACATCGCCATATAAATCATGTCGCTCTCCTTACCAGAAGATTGATAATCATGATACCGATCACTTCACTGGCAATGACATAGTAGAGTATGATGCGCCCCGTCCCATCCGTCATGATGAAATTAAAGTTTTCTGGGCTCAGATATTTCATACCAATGAAAAACAAAATGGGTATCGCCGCGACGATTTTTGCCGAGGCCCTGGCCTCTGACGTCATCGCTTTTTTGCGCCGCTCCAGCGTTTTATTGACGTTGATAATCCGAGACAGGCGATTAATCAGTAAACGTAACTGACCGCCCCGCTGCATGCTCACCAACATAACGACGAAGAAAAAATAGAAATCTCTGAAACAAAAAGCCCGCCACGCATCAATAAACACGCGTTCCGGGTCTTCGCCAAGGTTAAGTCTTCGGTTAATCATGTTAAACAGAGACCCCATTTCTCCCTCAACGTTTTCACCACAGCGCGCCAGCGCCTGATTAATACTGCTGCCGGCCGCCACCGCAGAGTTAACAACGCCCAGAACTTCAGGGAATTTTTCGTCAAATACCTTCCTGTGCAGCGATCTGCCAAGGCGAATTTGACCGATAAAAAGCGCTGCGCAGATTGTAGGAAGAAAAAATAGAAACGGAAACTGCAGCCAATAGCTATTGATAGTTAATGAGAAGAAAACCAGGCCTAATGAGATCATATATCCATTGAGTACGCCGTAGTTTTTGGCTGAGTATTGTTTCCACTCATTGATAATATTACTCATTGACGACTGGAGTAGCACCGGCCGCTGCGGTGACTGCCCGGAGAGTACTTTATTCAGTCTGCGATTTTTCAGGTAGCTCCATGCCAGGATTGCGATACCTAACATTGCAATAACGATATACATGGCATTAACTCATATTAAATATTTGTTTTAATTCTTTAGAGAGATTAAACAGAGCAGCATTCTTCATCACCGCAGAGCGAACTAACAATCCATGGTTGATGAACTCTCCCTGAATTTTTCCGTCAGCGTCGCGCTCGTCTTCACCTGAAAATGAGAAGATATCCTGAAGAATAATTTTATCGCCTTCAATTCCCATAATTTCACTGATATTCATCACTTTCCTGGAACCGTCATTTAAGCGAGAAGCCTGAATAATTAAGTTAATTGCTGAGGCGATATTGCGGCGAATCGATTCGATGGGAATTCCCATACCTGCCATCATCACCATATTTTCAAGGCGCGCCACCGCATCTCGCGGTGAGTTGGCGTGTAATGTCGACATAGAACCATCGTGGCCGGTGTTCATCGCCTGGAGCATTTCAAATGCTTCTTCGCCACGGCACTCCCCCACAATTATGCGATCGGGTCGCATCCTGAGTGAGTTGATTAATAGTGCACGCATAGGAATTTTACCGGTATTTTCCACACCGGCCATGCGCGTTTCCATACGCAGTACATGAGGCTGCATCAGCCTGAGTTCTGCTGCATCCTCCATAGTGATGATACGTTCATTCTCATCAATAAATTCAGAAATCGCATTTAGCAGCGTGGTTTTACCTGAACCGGTACCGCCGGAAATAATGATATTCGCGCGGCAGCGTGCGGCAATGACAATAAAATCCGCCATTGCGTTACTCATAGCGCCTTTATCGATTAAATCCTGCAGCCCCATATTACGTTTAGAGAATTTACGAATGGAAATAGCCGTACCATCCAGTGAGATAGGCTGAATAGCGACATTAAGACGGCTGCCGTCTTCCAGACGAGCATCAACCAGCGGCTGGCCGTCGTCAAGGCGACGCCCAACTTTTTGCACCAGTCGGCGCGCGATATCCGTAAGCTGTACGTTATCAATAAACTGTTTATCGGTTCTTTCCAGCTTACCAAAGCGCTCAATAAAGATTTTCTCCGGCCCATTCACAAGGATATCGGATACGGTCTCATCTTCGATTAGCGCCTGCAGTGGGCCAAAACCCATAATTTCATCGGCCATAATATTGGCCATTTCACGCTGGTCCTGCGCGGATAAATAAACGTTTTCTTTCTCAATAGCTCGCTCAACGATATTGCTAATTTCCGTAACCAGTAGAGCTTTATCGTCGATCAGTTTTTCAATCTTTTCTATTTCAATATTTTTTAATATGCTTTCGCGTAATGATTTTTGCAGATCCTTATTGATGCTCATAACGCTATTTCCTTATTAGAGTTTTCAGGAATGCAAATTTCTCTGGCGCTACATCAATACCCAAGATCTTTTTCGTTAATGCATCAATTCCTTTTTGCATCGCACTCAGGGTGGGGCCTTTAACGGAGACTTTTTCCAGCCCACCGCGAACATAAGGCAATTCAACATCGAAGGGGCGCCCTAAAACTCTTTCTAAATCGGTTACCACAATATCGCTATGCTTGTAGGGATGCAGATCGTTAAAGCAAACAAAAACCCGCCGCGTAATTCGGTTGATTTTGTGCAACACCTCAACCTGTTCCAACATCATTTTTGCCACCCGCACGGATGCATAACTGCGGTTAACTACTAAAATAATGCACAGCGATTCTTCGACCAGCGAACGCATCATCTCTTTGGAAATAGACTGGATTGCCTGTTCAAAAACGATAAACTCGAAGCGTTGATGGACCTCTTCCGTTAACTCAGAATGGAGTGTCGGTGAAGTAGAGCAAGCATCTAGGTTTTTTCTTACCGGCGTAAATTCCTGCAGCATTTTTTTGCCAAGAATAAAATCCAGATCTTCAGACCCTCGGTCACCAGAGACAAGTAAGGTCGATGCGTTGCGTTCATCAACGATATGGTTTGCAATATGATAGGCCAGTAACGTATTTCCAACACCCCCCTTGCACCCTAATACGGCAATAGAGATTGCATTTTTCTTACGAGTAGAATGTTCGGATTTATCGCTTACGGCCGCCTGTACAATAAGTCCTTTCTGAGCAGAAGAATTAAAATAACTAATATTATAGTCAGCAAACTGCTGCGCCAGAGAAATAGAGTCGCTATTCCCTACCAGACAAAACCATACGCCACCCGGAAGTTTAATTTGCAGGGACTGCACGATGTTATCCACATCCGTTCGGCTCCCGACATCGATTATCGCCCCCTTCATATCGTCCGGGGTTTGAAACGCACCACTGGCCAGGACATCTGTATCAATACCGCTGACCTTCGTCATCCCCGCTAATCGCAATTCGCTGACAAGTTCCTCCGCTAAAGAGGTCGACAGCGAAAAGACATACAGCGCATCTTCTTCTTTTTTGCTTTTATTATCATTCTTAGAGAACAGCAACATTTAGCCTACGCCTCTTTATAACTGATAGGAAAACGGATTAACCAGGCTATTTTCCAGCGTAGTACGCTCCGCACAGCCATAATCGTTTTTAACATGATCTTTATAATTCAGAGTGCGGCCTTTACATTCCGACGAGCGACGAATGACATTATGTAAATAGACTTTAATGCCTCGATAGCTGTTATTTGTAAAACCGCCTTTCTCCTGCTTAAAGATAATCTGGTATGGTGTCATCCCTCTTTGTATCAGTTGATTACGCAGTTTCTTAGCTGTGTCCGTATATTTCTCATTGTTCCAGTATACGTACAGCTCACCGCCAAATTTTGCGCCAGCATCATTGATAATTTTCCCTGCTACTACCTCAACCGAAACTACGTCCGTGGCTTCAAGACTATACTGCCTGATGTCCTGAAAGCTTGCCGCCGCGCTGGCGCAATAGAAAAATATGCCAGCAAGCAAGAACAAAAAGTTATTTACCGTTTTCATTTAATAAAACCTCCCTGTTCAATAAAGTTAACGGCTCTCTCTTTATCTCTGCTGCCGGTAATACCGTCTATATTGAACAGGCGGGCCCAGGTGGATGTTGCGCGATATTCCGGATACACCACGTCCCTTTGCGTAATAGGTTTCACCAAATGTACCGTGGCAATCACCACCAGTTCAGTATTCTTCTTCTTTGTTGCCGAGTTTCTGAACAAAGCCCCGAGGATAGGGATGTCGCCAATAAATGGAATACGTGATAACAGCTCCTGCTCATTTTTATTTATTAAGCCGCCCAATAAGAAGCTCTCACCATCGGCCAGATCGACGGTAGTTTTAGCTCGCCGGACCTGAATTGTAGGAAAGCTGCTATTGCCCTCCACTGACTTATCTAAATTACTCACTTCCTGGCCCAGGATAATACGAATTTTCTTGTTGCTATTAACCTTCGCGCCGATATTTAACTTAATGCCGTACTCTTTATAAGATATCGTACTACCGTTTATATTGGAGGTGACAATTGGCACCTCTCCGCCCACTAAAAACTCTGCGGTTTCACCGGAAAGTACGGATAAATTAGGTTCCGCCAGGATGTGAGCTACCGATTCATTGCCGATAGCATGAATCAAATTAGTTATTGAACCCGCGTTAAATTTCACCAGTCGGAATAGTCCAGGTGCAATGTCACCCCCACTGCTAATATTGCTCCAATCGACCCCAATGTTCTCAGTGAACTCCCTGGTAACCTCAACGACAGAAAGTTTTACGTTCACCTGATTAGTAATGGGCAACTGTAGCTTATTAATTACCCCTTCATAATAGGTTTGGCTAAGCCAGGGCAGTTTCTCATCATCAGAATCCGAATCTTTGCCTTTAGATTTAACTTTACGGGTATATTCTTTAGCCTTTGCGCCAACACCCACGCCCACGATTTGATAAATCTGGTCTTTATCTTCTTCTTTAGCGACGGTACCTGAAATGATATAAGTCTCGCCCACCTTTTGGATAGCGACGTTGCTGTCCGGGAACTGTTCTGATATTTGCTTATTAACATGTCCTAATACCGGATCGACAATAATAAT
Organism: uncultured Enterobacteriaceae bacterium; assembly: GCA_945271245.1. Lineage (GTDB taxonomy): Bacteria > Pseudomonadota > Gammaproteobacteria > Enterobacterales > Enterobacteriaceae > Apirhabdus > Apirhabdus apintestini. The sequence goes on from CALYPF010000005.1 coordinate 25,183, forward strand.
ACTTTTTAAAACCTGCTCGCCCGCCTTATTGAAGGCCGCGATTTCAGACCGGCCTTTGCTTTTAGCATAGATAACCATGCTTTTGTCGCCAATAATCTCATAGTCCACCACAGCCTGAGCGGAGACAAATACCGTATCGACGTTCTCCTGAAACTGAACGACCTTACTGTCTCCCGGCTGAAGCCAGATTTCTGCGGCCAGAGCAGTAAGAGCTAGCCAGCAGCGATAATGCCAGCAATGCAATTCTTTTTATCATCAGGAAATCTCCCCAATACGCAGAGCGTTCAGATACATGAAAGTTGTTATTTTATTTTTCATTTCCATTGCTATTACCATTACTATTACCGCGCAGCTCCTTAATGGCCTTAAACTGAGGTAATACTTCATCTTGATGAATATCTTCCCTCAGATAATCTTCTGCTTTCACTTCCGGTGTGATAACAATGTCCCCGATATTTTCAATAGTCTTAATCTCAACGAACTGTTTATTATTCAACCTAACTGCAACATTACCGACTATAGGTTCTTTATTAGACCAACTCGATTTTTCATTGGTTTTTTCTTTATCAAGCTTAGAGACATCCATCACAACGACATTATTAAAAATACGTTTCAGGAAATATTTATTATCTTCATTTTTTTGCGATCCAGGCGGTGTTCCATCAGATGAAACCTCCGGTGTTGATGAAACCACTTTTTCTTTCTTAATGGCTCTTAAATAAATAGCAACTCTAGATCCTGCAGTTAATGAGGTCAGAAGATATTCATCACTACCTTTTCTAATTGGCACTCCATATAGCGAATATTCGCTATTAAGGCCATGCTTTAAATAGCCAGGTGTACCGGGTTTTTCCAGCACGGCAGGCAAAATGGCTTCCCCTTGTGCTACTTTAGTGCGAATCAAAAATCCTGACAAATCGCTGCCTAATGCAGAAAGATCTTTCGCATCTTTATAATCTCCATTATCAACCGTAACCGTCTGGGATTTAATCACATATGAATTACTGTTAATAATATCCCCTGGATACAAATCGTTAACCGCTTCAGCATAAATAATACTTTTTGATATACTTTGAGGTGCAGCTTTAGCCACAGCCCCATCCCCAGACTTTTGTCTAATAATGCCGACAATGCCTACCGCAATTATTACCACTGATAAGATCAGTATAATCCGTTGATTCATTATCAACTTCCTGTCACAGTAAAATTAAATGAAAAAAATAAGATAACGAGATTGCGACGCCGTAAGGCACGCCAAATTTTTTAATTTTCTCTCTGTAAAAAATAAGGCCAAAAAAAACGATGGCAACGCCAAATACCGTTGTCATAAACAGAAAAGAAAAAAATAGGTTAGCAGGAATCATCAGGCTCAGGCAGCAGAACAGCTTAACATCACCGGCACCCATAACGCGAAGATGAAAAAGCGCATAGCCAACAATGAACGAAATAAGGGCGGGAACGAGACTAATGCTCTGGTTTACCGCACAGTAAACCAGAGCAAGAGAAAGAATAACAATGACTTTGCTGTTTTTAATCGTGCGATGATAAATATCATCAAAGCATACAGACAGGCATATTAAAGCTATCACTAACAGCGTAACAATCTTTAGATAACTTTCCATGTCACCTTCTCCATAAAAACACCTGAGTGCTGCCAGGAAATCCACTTTCCTAACAGCACTCTGGTAAAAACTACTCTCTTATCATGACTTCGCTGATACGGTAACGCTCTGAATGGCAGCAGCGATTGCCTCAAACGTATCATTTAATGCTCCCAGGAAGCCTTTGTCCTGGTTACCCAGAACGGCTGCCAGCAGCGTCGCCATCGCAACAGCGATCAGCGCATATTCAATAGCAGTTACGCCATCTTGATTATTTTTGAAAGTACCCAGACGGCATTTAGCATATTCGTAGCAATTAGAAATAACGTTTAGCATCAGACTATTCCTTGTGTTGATTATATTTTCTCTATGATACCAGTTTAAAATACCGCACATTAGTAATGAGTTGTAATGAACAATATTGCGATCGCGCAGTGCTGGTAAAGCAAAATATAGGCAACCGCACTGAATAAATCCTCATAACTGCCTTACAAATTATTTTTTTTCCTCATTTCACCATAAATAACAGTGCAAAAATCAAGGTCGTTATCCAGCAAACGGCAATAATCGCCATCGTGGTAACAAATACATTCCAGCTTTTACTCTGATACCATTCTTTTCCCGACTGGTCATCGCCTATATTTGCAGAAACAGGTACACCGGTTGCTTTCGATAACTTATTTTCTGTCACCATTAACGCCGATTCCGAATCAGATTTTTCCCCTTGGAAAATCTCTTCCTCGCTTTGTTGCGAAGTATTTTCTTTCGGTGTTAACGTTTCCTCTTTTTCAAGTGCCAGCTCTTCGATCTGCCCGGTATAACGCACACCTTTCCGTGGTATCGTTTTAATCAATGACTCAGCTAATCCACATGCGTTTAACGCTTTACGTAATAGATAAAGCTGCCCATAATAGCTGCTTTCACTAACGGAACCATTTTGTTCCTGCCAGACAAAGTCAATAATCTTTTGTTTATCAGTCTCGCCGGCTAATAGCAAAGAAAGAAAACGATAACTATTCTCGGAAAGCTCAACGATATTATTACTCTTCGTGACCAGACATCTTTTAGCTGGAAGAAAAGTTACATTGTTATCCAGACGGAATATCTTCGCTTCATTATTCCTTAAGCCATCCATTAACTTATCCATCCACATCCATTTTATGATAGTCTGTCAACATCGGTAAGCTTATATCGTGAAAAAATCTCACCCGCAAGTTCATTTTTAGCATTAATTCTTATTTTCCACTGTGCCTTATAGCGTCATCATGAAATAATCTGAACTTTATTTTTATTACCTTTATACAAACTGATATACTTCATAAATTCTAATCAGATCTTTCGCATTTGGTAAATTCAATCACCCTCCAAAATCCTCACTTATACTCACGAAGGCTGTTTCTTCTGCTTTCTATTTCTATATCTCTTTGCTATCTCTGAATCTCTTCAATGCGACCTTCTGCACTCGGATAGCCGCCATCGTTACCTCATATGTTAATAAAACTTACTAATGACCTCTGACAATATATGGTCCATAAGACTATTTGTGAATAGTGAACTCCATTTCTTCCCTCTTTATCCGATAGGGATATGAATTTTCTTATCTTTGCTTTTAAGAATTTGTTATTGGCTTTATTTTAATAAAAAATAATAACTGACAGGTTAAATGCATCTTTACATAATATCATTCAACCTCATACCACAATTTCAATAATATCTTTTATCCGGCTTTCTCTCATACACACCCTATAAATCGCACCTAACTTCATTTCCCCTCGATCCTATAATGATATTTCTTATCACTGCGATGCTAATTACAGCACTGTAATTAATTGTAATTGCTTTATTTTTACAGGGGAATGTTTACCAACATTAATATCGCCCTTGATACCACAGGAAAACTCTCTATTCTTTTTGCATAGTGGCCAGGTAAAACCAAGATTAATTGATAATCAATAACACTGGTCATTCATAGGGTGACCATCAGATAAAGTACACGTTTTCGGTATTGCGCCTTACCTGCGTATTTAAAGTTGGATGAAAGTAGGCGCAAAGCGGTTTGCGTATATAATTTCACATGCAGAGGCGCCCGTTTTACCGTAACCTGCTCCATTAAATAGCTTAGGTTTTGTTATACAGGAGCAACTTATGCAGCGCTGTGGATGGGTCACACAGGATCCGCTTTATATCGCCTATCATGACGATGAGTGGGGAAAGCCAATCACCGATCGTCAAAGACTATTCGAAATGATTTGCCTTGAAGGTCAGCAGGCCGGGTTATCGTGGATTACTGTGTTAAAGAAAAGAGCGCATTATCGCCACTGTTTTCATCAATTCGTACCGGAGTTAGTTGCAAAGATGACGCCGGAAACGCGCGATTTACTTCTGCAGGACGCCGGGCTTATCCGCCATAGCGGAAAGCTGGATGCGATTATCCATAATGCGAACGCGTTACTCGCTATGGAAGAAAACGGCGAAGACTTCTCACAATTCATTTGGTCATTCGTCGATGGTAAGCCGCAAATCAATTTTCCCACCTCATTGAGCGACATCCCTACGAATACCCCGGCCTCAGATGCCCTTTCGAAAGCGCTCAAAAAACGCGGGTTTAAATTCGTCGGCTCAACCATCTGTTATGCATTTATGCAATCCTGCGGGTTGGTTAACGATCACGTGACGGACTGTTTTTGTGCGCCAAACGGCTCAGATTGACCATAATCGGCAGCGGGCGGGCGATGATAATGGAACCTTTATTCTCCTGCGGCTTTCATTATCATTGCTGGCGAATGGCTTTTCACAAAGCCCGTTTTATTAAGCGTTCTATTTGCAGTGGTAATAAATGTGCTTACACAAGCGCCCGGCATTAAGCATTTATTGTAGCCTCACGGCGGAACATTTTTATCACGCACAGCGTTTTCAAGAACGCTATCAACTCGATAAATCCGCCTTATATCCGTGGCATCACATTCTCAAAAAACCTGTAATATAGCTGCTTTCTGAACCGCTATTCACAATCATGATATGCGATTTATATCTAAAACCGCTTCACCCGAAGGTACTTTCTGCCCCGCTATCGGCACCCGATGGCGCAACTCATCCCTGATAATCTGTGAATATGTTAATCTCGCTCCGCATCCAAGGAGCCAGCCATGAAAAATAGCGCCACTATCAGCGATGTCGCTCGTGCAGCAAAAACGGGCAAGACCAGCGTTTCCCGCTATTTAAATGGCGAACAGCACCGCTTATCCGACGCGCTGCGCCTGCGAATTGAGCAGGCAATTCGCGGGTTAAACTATCGGCCAAATCAAATGGCGCGCGGCCTTAAGCGCGGGCGAACGCGCCTCATAGGCGTTATTATTGCCGATATCACTAACCCCTATTCGATTGAAATACTCGGAGGGATTGAATCTACCTGCCGCGAGCACGGCTATACGCTTCTGGTATGCAACGCCAATAATGAAACCGAGCTGGAAGCACATTATCTTAAACTACTGTATAGCTATCAGGTTGAAGGCATTATTATTAATGCCGTTGGGATTCGTGAGTTCAGTTTCGGGCAACACCCTCACCCCACGATACCCACCGTGTTGATCGATCGTAAAATCACAGGGCAGGCTCTGGATATGGTTGGGCTGGACAACCATCAGGCAACGCAACTTTGCGTTCAGCATCTGTTGCATCAAGGGTTTCAGGCGCTCCTTTTCCTCAGTGAGCCAGTGGCTTGCGTCAATACACGACGCGAGCGGCAGCACGTTTTCCATACTCTCCTGCAGAAACATCCCGACATTGCGGCAGAGAGCCGACAAATCGCGTTAACTGCTCCGTCCGGAGAGCTGGATGCCCTCATCAATACCTTCCAGCATCGTTATAAAAAGAGTCCCTGCGCGATAGTCTCCGCCAACGGCGCGATTGCGCTGCATATTGCACGCGCTTTAAAGCGCCTCAGCTTGGTACCCGGTAAAGATATTGGCCTGCTGAGCTTTGATGAACTGCCGTGGGCGGATCTCGTCAGCCCTGGCATTACCACATTACAGCAGCCGACGACGCTTATCGGCCAGGCCGCGCTGAAGCGTTTGATTCTGCGCATTCAGGGCAGTGCGGATGCGCCAGCCGATAAATTATTTCCCGGCAGGCTTAACTTTCGCGGCTCCACCCAAATTTCAAATTAACGCATTCCTCATTTACTCTCTTAGCGTGACAGCGATCATAGATTATTGCCTCAGTGCTTTTATATGGAACCGGTTCCATTTACCGTAAATCAATTGTGTCATTATTGTTAATAATTGAGACGGTAATGAGAAGAGACATTTTTGTAGTTACCGCCGCCTATGGTCGGGAGCGCCTCGCCAAACTGGGAGGACAAATGAATATCCTGCCGCTCATTGCCGCCGCAGGGGCGGATGGGGTTGAAATTCGGCGGGAACTTTTAGGCGGCCGGCGCCTCTCCGCGCTGGCAAAGACCATTGCGGATAACAACCTGAAAGCCTGTTATTCCGCACCGGAACCGCTCTTCACAGAGCAGGGGCGCGTGAATCCTCTACTGCCGTCGCTGCTGCAGGAAACCCGCGAACTAAACGCTCGCTGGATAAAGCTCCCGTCTGGAAATTATCACTCTCCGTCGCAGCTTGCAGCGCTACGGGAAATCATCACGCCGAATGCGCCCGCGTTAGTCATCGAAAACGATCAAACTCCTTACAGCCGTCTTGCTAACATCATTCGCCTGCGCGACGCGCTACAAAAGCAGCGGCTATCTTATGCCTTGGCCTTTGATATGGCGAACTGGTTATGGGTCGATGAATCGCCGGAGCTGGCGGCAGAAAACCTGCGTCAGGACATTGGCTATATTCATGTGAAAGCCGCTACCGCATACCCAGGCGGCTATCGCGCCATTGCGCTGGATGAGGCGGAACCGCGCTGGCTGCAATTGTTTAAGCAACTCCCCGCCACTTCCCCGTGCGGTATTGAATTTCCACTGGAAGGGCACGACTTACTGGCCGTTACCCGCCACTATATTCGCGTACTCCGCGAGGTATAACCATGCTTGATGTCATTACAATCGGCGAGGCCATGGCGATGTTTATTGCCTGTGAAACCGGCAGTCTCGCCCACTGCGAACACTTTATTAAACGCGCAGCAGGCGCCGAACTCAATGTCGCAACCGGGCTGGCGCGCCTGGGGTTAAACGTCGGCTGGGTTAGCCGCGTAGGAAACGACAGCTTCGGCCACTTTATTTTGCAGCAGTTACAAAAAGAGGGTATCGACAGCCGGGGCGTCGTAATTGATAACGCGCACTCTACCGGTTTCCAGCTTAAATCCAAAGTGGATGACGGCAGCGATCCCGTCGTGGAATATTTCCGGCAGGGATCGGCGGCCAGCTATCTATCTCCTGATGATTTCCAGGCCGCCTATTTTTATCAGGCGCGCCATCTCCACATAACCGGCGTCGCCGCCGCGCTCTCTGAAAGCTCGCTGGCATTGCTGTACCACGCGGCAAGAAATATGAAGGCACAGGGGAAAACGCTGTCATTTGATCCCAATCTGCGCCCGGTATTGTGGAAAAGCGAAGCAGAAATGGTAAGAAAATTAAACGCGCTGGCCTGCCAGGCAGACTGGGTAATGCCCGGTCTGAAAGAAGGCATGATTTTAACTGGCCGCAGCGAACCTGACGCCATCGCCGATTTTTGGCTTGAGCGCGGCGTTCAGGCAGTTTTAATTAAAACCGGCGCAGATGGCGCCTGGTTTAAATCCGCAGACGGCGTATCCGGAGCCGTACCGGCAGAGCGCGTAGAACATATTGTAGATACCGTCGGCGCGGGCGACGGCTTTGCCGTTGGCGCGATCAGCGCCCTGCTGGAAGGACATACCTATTCGCAGGCGCTGGTGCGCGGCAACCGTATTGGCGCCCGCGCAATACAGGTTTCTGGCGATAGCGAAGGCCTGCCAACCCGGGCTGAGCTGGGCGAATAGCCGCAGCGCACAAATCCAATAGCACTGGCGCATTAGCCGTTAACTCTCATAACGTCGCCTGATACGCCGGACCAATCAGAGAGGCCGCCCAATGAATAGCTCAACCAATGCCCGTAAACGCTGGTGGTATATCATGCCCATCGTGTTTATCACCTACAGTCTGGCGTACCTCGACCGCGCTAACTTTAGCTTTGCCTCTGCGGCGGGTATCAATGAAGATCTGGGGATTACTAAAGGGATCTCCTCACTTCTCGGCGCCCTCTTTTTCCTCGGCTATTTTTTCTTCCAGATCCCCGGCGCCCTGTACGCGGAAAGGCGCAGCGTAAAAAAACTGATTTTTATCTGCCTGATATTGTGGGGCGGCTGCGCGTCATTAACCGGCGTGATTAGCAATATCCCGGCGCTGGCGGCAATTCGCTTCATTCTCGGCGTGGTCGAAGCCGCGGTTATGCCCGCTATGCTCATCTATATCAGCAACTGGTTTACTCAATCTGAGCGCTCTCGGGCAAACACCTTCCTTATACTTGGTAATCCAGTAACCGTATTATGGATGTCCGTGGTTTCCGGCTATCTGATTCAGTCATTTGGCTGGCGCGAAATGTTTATCTTAGAGGGGATCCCCGCCGTCATTTGGGCCTGCTGCTGGTGGGTACTGGTAAAAGACAAACCCGCTCAGGCGCGCTGGCTCAGCGCCGATGAGAAGCAGGCGCTACAGGACAAACTCGACAGGGAACAAATGGGCATCCAGGCCGTGCGCAATTACGGTGAGGCTTTTCGCTCGCGTAACGTTATCCTGCTGTGCCTGCAATACTTTGCCTGGAGCATCGGCGTTTACGGCTTTGTGCTGTGGCTTCCTTCAATTATCCGCAGCGCCGGGGCTGCGGATATGGGTATGGTCGAAGTCGGCTGGCTTTCCGCCGTACCTTATCTGGCCGCCACGGTAGCGATGATTGTCGTTTCCTGGGCCTCGGATAAACTTCAGCGCCGCCGGCTATTTGTCTGGCCACTATTGCTCGTCGGCGGGCTGGCTTTTATCGGCTCCTGGGCCGTGGGTGCCAATCACTTCTGGAGTTCCTACACGCTACTCGTGATAGCGGGCGCGGCGATGTATGCCCCGTATGGACCGTTTTTCGCGATTATCCCGGAAATGCTGCCAAGGAATGTCGCCGGGGGAGCCATGGCACTCATTAATAGCATGGGCGCGCTCGGCTCTTTTTTCGGCTCCTGGTTTGTCGGTTACCTGAACGGTTTGACGGGCTCGCCGGCGGCCTCATACATTTTTATGGGCGCCGCGCTTTTTGTCGCCGTCTGGCTCACACTTATTGTGCGCCCCGCCGCCAGCCAAAAGCCGGTGCCACCGAAGGCCCACAGTCACGCATGAACGCCATCGTCCCAATAACCGAAGCGATGGCTCGCCGGCCATCGCAAATAACTCACTCGCGGTCGCGCTATAGGCGATACTGCCATTCATTGACTCAATTTGGTTCCCGGAGCTTGCTATGAAGCCTTCCATTATTCTCTATAAAACTTTAACGGATAATCTTATCGACCGCCTGAAGCAGCGGGTCAACATTATTCAGGTGCCGGATTTAAGCCCGGATACGCTTAAAAAGCACGCCGACGACTTTGCCCGGGCCGAAGGATTACTCGGTTCCGGCGGTAAAGTAGATAGCGCGTTACTGGAAAATATGCCCGCGCTGCGCGCTGTCTCCACTATCTCCGTGGGCTATAACAATTTTGACGTCAATGCGCTGACCGAACGCGGTATCGCGCTTATGCACACGCCAACGGTGCTCACTGATACCGTCGCCGATACGCTCATGGCATTGGTGCTGTCCACCGCGCGTCGCATCAACGAGGTAGCAGAGCGCGTAAAACGCGGTGAATGGACACACAGTATTGGGCCAGACTGGTTTGGCGTAGATGTACATCATAAAACGCTGGGCATTATCGGGATGGGGCGTATCGGTATGGCACTGGCGCAGCGCGCCCACTGCGGTTTTAGCATGCCGGTGCTGTATCACGCGCGCAGCCAACATGCGCAGGCGGAAGAGCGTTTTAACGCCCGGCGCTGTAATCTCAACACCCTATTGTCAGAAGCTGATTTTGTGTGCCTGATTCTACCGCTGAGCGCGGAAACGCATCATATGATAGGCGCGGAACAGCTGGCCGCAATGAAACCGACCGCCATTTTCATTAACGCCGCGCGCGGCCAGATAGTTGACGAACAGGCGCTAATTAACGCGCTGCGTGAGAAGCGCATCCGCGCTGCCGGGTTAGATGTATTTGAACAGGAGCCAATAGATCCACAATCGCCATTGCTGCAGATGCCTAACGTGGTCGCAACGCCGCATATCGGCTCTGCGACGGCAGAAACGCGCGATGCAATGGCGCACAACGCCGTGGATAATTTACTGGCTGCCCTGCAGGGCAACGTAACCAAAAACTGCGTCAATCCCGAGGTTTTATCGCGCTAAACGCCGCGCGGAAGCGCTATTTACGGCGCCGTACCTCACAGTAACGGCGCCGCCAAACGTCGATATATCATCCCCACCGGGTAGCGCGACGAAAATGTCAGACGGCCTACTGTGTTACGCGGTTAAGCGAATCCCAGGCCTGACTAAAGGCCTGGTGCTGCGAGGCTAATGGCCCAATCAGGCTGTTATACTGGCTCGCCTGCTGACTGGTGGGGAACTGAATACCGCCATTAGCAAAACCGACTTTGTCACCCTGCTGCTGAATAAAATCACCCACCAGCACCAGTTGCTGCGTCAGCGTTTGCGCCGCCGGAATGACCGGTTCAAACGCCGCCGCCGGATCGGCGACCACTTTCTGCCAGGCATTATCAAACACGGCTTTTAAATCATCCGGCTGACGCAGTTCATTACGCGCGTTATCGGCCTGCGCCTTCGCGTTTTGCACCTGCTGGCTGAGCACGCCGAGCGCGCCGTTAGCCTGGCGTAGCATATCCCGCTGCGTCATATAATCCTGCGGCGCACGAATATGATTGACGCTGTCAACGACGGGCCTGATGCCGTTATCAATCGCCTGGTCCATCTGATGAGCGAAACCATACAAAATAGCGTAATCCGAGACAAAGGGGCCAAACTGTTTTTTCTGATCGGCCGTTAACGTGGGGAGCCTTTCGCCACTGCGCATTACCGTATGCTGCAGAAAATCGATAAACGCTTTACGCTGATCGCCTTCTTTATCAAAACAGCCGCTCAGGCTGACAATCATAAGCAAAGCCATAAATGGCGCTAACCAGCGGGAGCAGGACTTACCTGTCACCATATTTTCTACTCCTTCCAACGAGATACATAGAATGTTATGTCTTGCAGACAAGAATAGTCCAACATGCCGTTGCAGGATACCGTCTGCGGTGAATTTCTGATAGTCGCCCGGGAGTAACGCATTGGGTCGCTCAGTTATCGGCGACGATTTAACCCCTTGCCTGTAAGCCTTAACCCTGAGAAAATAGCGCGGTTGCTTTGTTCACAAAGCGGGGTGATGGCGTTCCACCTCGACCAACCGCTACCTGATGTAGCTGATGACGCCTGACATAGCGCTTTTTGCGGAGTTTTTCTGTGTCAGGATCGCGGCATCACGACATCTTTTCTTATGCAGTAACTCCTTTATCATTAGCGCAGATATTTCTCACCCTATGTTCGATAAAATTGGCGCCCATCCGCCAGCGCGAATAGCGTTGCCGCGCTTCTCTGATGTTCATAGCGCCACGTAAACGATAAAGGCTAAACAACATGTTAAAATCTCTTTTTGCCGTGCTCATCGGCGGTGCTCTCGGCAGCGCCTTGCGCTGGGCGCTGTCTAATCGATTAAACGCGCTTTTTCCTTCCCTGCCGCCGGGCACTTTAGTCGCTAATATTCTGGCCGGTTTGATTATTGGCGCCGCGCTGCCGGCCTTTATCCGCTACCCGGGAATCGATCCTGCGCTTCGCCTTCTTATTACCACGGGGATTTGCGGTGGCTTATCCACTTTTTCGACCTTCTCACTGGAAATATTTGTGCAGCTGCAGAGCGGCAACTGGCTGTGGGCCATTGGCGGGATAGCCGCCCACGTTGCGCTTTCACTTCTTGCGGTTGGCGTCGGCTTCGCGCTGGCGAATCTGATTATTTCGTAAATCCGCCGCCGCACAGCCATTCTCCGCCAGGCGCGCCCGGTTGAATTCATAGTGCCAGGCCGTAGCTGACAACCCCGCTCTCTTAACAGGCCACAAAAAAGCCGGCCCGCGCTTTCACGCGGGCCGGCTATTGCGAATAACGCGTCGTAATTTACTGCAGCAGAGAAATATCCGCCGCCTGTAAGAACAAATCACGCAAATTCGCTAGCAAAGTCAGTCGGTTAACTCGCAGAGCTTTATCGTCTGCCATGACCATAACCTTTTCGAAGAACTCATCTACCGGCTCACGCAGTGCGGCCAGTTCCACCAGCGCCTCCTGGTAACGCCCCTGCGCATAGTACGGTGCCAGTTTATCGCGCAGCACCGTGACCTGCATAGCAAGCCGGATTTCAGCGTCCTCTTTCAATACCGATGCCTGCACCTGCCCGTTGGGGGTTTCATCCGACTTCGCCAGGATATTGGAAACGCGCTTATTCGCCGCAGCCAGCGCGGCCGCCGCGTCCAGAGTACGGAAGTGCGAGACGGCCTTAACGCGCGCGTCAAAATCGGCGGGGCGCGTAGGGCGGCGCGCCAGCACGGCCTGAATAGTATCCACCGCGTGGCCTTCTTCCTGATACCAGGCGCGGAATCGGCCCAGCATAAAGTCGATAACGTCATTGAGCGCATTTGGATTAGTCAGTTTGTCGCCGTACAAACGTATTGCTTCAGCGGTCAGCGTTTGTAAATCCAGCGGCAAATTCTTCTCAACGATAATGCGCAATACGCCCAGCGCGGCGCGGCGTAGCGCGAACGGATCTTTATCGCCTTTCGGATGCTGCCCAATGCCAAAAATCCCTGCCAGAGTATCCATTTTATCGGCAATCGCCACCGCGCAGGAAACCAGCCCGGAAGGCAGCGCATCCCCGGCAAAGCGCGGCATGTACTGTTCATTCAGCGCCAGCGCCACATCTTCAGCCTCACCGTCATGCCGCGCATAGTGCATACCCATAACGCCCTGGGTATCGGTAAATTCAAACACCATGTTGGTCATCAGGTCGCACTTCGATAACAGGCCTGCGCGCGTCGCATGATTTACATCAGCGCCAATCTGGCGGGCAATCCAACCCGAGAGGGCTTCAATTCTGTCAGTTTTATCGCGCAGCGAACCCAACTGCTTCTGGAACAGCACGGTTTCGAGACGCGGAAGATTGTCTTCCAGACGCTTTTTACGATCGGTATTAAAGAAAAATTCGGCGTCCGCCAGGCGGGGGCGCACCACTTTTTCATTCCCCGCGATAATCTGCTGGGGATCGCTGGAGGCAATATTCGCAACGAAGATAAAATGCGGCAGTAAGTTGCCGTCGTTATCGTATACCGGGAAGTATTTCTGATCGCCTTTCATGGTGTATACCAGCGCTTCTGCCGGCACCGCGAGAAACTTCTCTTCAAATTTCGCGGTTAACACTTCCGGCCATTCCACCAGCGAGGTAACTTCTTCCAGCAGGCTTTCACTTAAATCTGCGTTACCGCCAATTTTACGCGCCGCGGCTTCAGCATCCGCTTTAATTTTGGCTTTACGCGCGTGGTAATCGGCCATCACCTTGCCGCGTTCCAACAAAATTTGCGGGTAATTATCGGCGCCGTCGAGGGGGAATTCAGCCTCGCCCATAAAGCGATGCCCGCGGATCACGCGATCGGAATTAACGCCGAGAATGGTCGCCGGAATGACATCGCTGCCCAATAGCAGCGTCACCGTATGCACCGGACGCACAAAGTGCACGTCAGAAGCGCCCCAGCGCATCAGTTTTGGGATCGGCAGTTTGGATAAGGCAACGCTGACCATATCCGGCAGCAGCGCCTGCGCGCTTTCGCCTTTTACATGCGCACGGTACAGCAGCCATTCGCCTTTATCCGTAGTTAAACGCTCAGCCTGCTCAACGGTAATACCGCAGCCACGCGCCCAGCCTTCTGCCGCTTTACTCGGTTTACCTTCTGCATCAAAGGCCTGAGCGATAGCCGGCCCGCGCTTTTCTACTTCGCGATCCGGCTGTGAAGCCGCCATATTTGCGACTTTCAGCGCCAGGCGGCGCGGTGCCGCAAACCACTCAACGCTTCCGTGCGCGAGACCCGCGTTATCGAGTTCCGCAGTAAAGTTCGCAGCAAAAGATTCCGCCAGGCTGCGCAGGGCTTTTGGTGGCAGCTCTTCAGTACCGATTTCCACCAGAAAAGTTTTTTCAGACATGGCCGCCTCTTATTTATTCTTGTTGCACATTGGGAAGCCCAGCGCCTCGCGGGAGGCATAGTAGGCTTCTGCCACCGCTTTGGTCAGCGTACGAATGCGCAGGATATAACGCTGGCGCTCGGTCACGGAGATGGCCTTACGCGCATCCAGCAGGTTAAAACTGTGCGCCGCTTTTAAAATTCGCTCATAGGCCGGTAGCGGCAGCGGCTTTTCCAGCGCCAGAAGCTGCTGCGCCTCTTTTTCATACTGCTCAAAGCAGGCAAATAAGAAATCGACGTCAGCGTATTCAAAGTTATAGGTGGACTGCTCCACTTCGTTCTGATGGAACACATCGCCATACGTCGTTTTCCCCAGCGGGCCATCGCTCCATACCAGGTCATAAACACTATCAACGCCCTGAATGTACATTGCCAGGCGCTCCAGACCGTATGTGATTTCCCCGGTAACGGGTTTGCACTCAAGGCCGCCTACCTGCTGGAAGTAGGTGAACTGAGTCACTTCCATCCCGTTAAGCCAGACTTCCCAGCCTAGCCCCCACGCACCGAGCGTCGGATTCTCCCAGTTATCTTCAACGAAGCGAATATCGTGCACCGTCGGGTCCAGCCCAAGTTCCCTGAGCGACCCGAGATATAATTCCTGAATGTTTTCCGGCGACGGCTTTATCACAACCTGAAACTGATAATAATGCTGCAGGCGGTTTGGGTTTTCCCCGTAGCGCCCATCGGTGGGACGGCGAGAAGGCTGGACGTAGGCGGTAGCCATTGGCTCCGGCCCCAGCGCCCGCAGGCAGGTCATCGGGTGAGAGGTGCCAGCGCCAACTTCCATATCCAGCGGCTGAACGATGGTGCAACCCTGGCGCGCCCAGTAATCCTGTAAGGTCAGGATCAGCCCCTGAAAGGTCCGGGTATCAAACTTTTGCATAATATTCGTGTGCGATACGCATATGTGTATTTTAGGAAACGGCCAGTATACCCTTTGACCGCCAGATATACAGCCAGAATTCAGGGTTTACTACCGCCCTCGGAGGATTTTCAGTGCGTTGATAATAGCGCTGTAACGCCCGGCAAAACGTATTTAAGGACTATCTCATTCGGCTTTTTACTGCGAATAATGCACAGAATGAAAAATGTCCATTCAATACGACGGCCGACGCGCGTGCAGTAACGCAATATGCTTTCATCGCCTGGCCGACAATAACTCGCCCCTGATACACTTTTCTGGCGCGTTCAGCGCGCGCGGTGAAAACTCGGACAGTTCCCGAAAGCCATGCGCCGGGAATAAACGGCACACTGTGCAGAGTGCCACACTTTAGAGGAACCGATGCAGCGACATACAATACACTGGATTGATAATTTACGAGGCATTGCCTGCCTGATGGTGGTCCTTATTCATACCACCACCTGGTATTTAACCTCTCCCGATGAAATCAGTATGCCAGCCTGGCTATTCGCCAATGCGTTAAACTCTGCTTCACGCGTCTGCGTTCCCCTGTTTTTTATGATTTCCGGTTACCTGTTTTTTGGCGCACGCAGCGCGGGTCGCCGTCATTTCACGCGATTAGGCCTGTGCCTGCTTTTTTACAGCGCTGTCGCACTGATCTATATCGCCGTACTCACTCCGATAAGCCTTACGTTATCCTTTGAAAATTTGCTGCAAAAACCGGTGTTCTATCACCTCTGGTTTTTCTTTGCGCTGTGGATCGTCTATCTGTTATCACCGCTGATTGAAGTAAAGCGCGTGCGACCGGCGTCTATAGCCGCGCTTATTGTCTTAATAGGCATTATCGCGAATCCAAACCTCGTGCCGCTCTCCGGCGGGAGAATACACTGGCTGCCAATAAATCTTTTTATTAGCGGCGATACGTTTTACTACGTGCTCTATGGGCTGCTGGGGCGCGCTTTAGGAACGATGAAAACGGATTACCCCGGCGTCGGTACGCTCAGCGCCGCGCTATTTTTACTGTGTATTACCGGTATAAGCTGGGGAACGTGGCACGAATTAAAAGTGCGCGGCGATTTTGCCGATACCTGGTATCAATACGCCGGCCCGCTGGTGTTTATCGGCGCTATCGCACTATTCCTGTTCGCCAAAAGCGGGATTAATCGCCGCACGCTGCCCGGGCTGCGCGTAATATCACGCAATTCGCTGGCCATTTACGGGTTTCACGCGCTTTTTATCCACTTTTTACGTACCCACGGGCTGGATATTAAACAGATACCCGCGCTGGATATTCTGTGGGTATTTGCCATAGCGTTAGGCGGCAGTACGCTACTCTCTCTCGCTTTACGGCGTATTGATAGCCGGCGCTTAGTCAGTTAGCGCCCGGCTCCAGCAGCGAAACTTGTCATCGTGTGTTCCCGTCAGGCTGCACCTCAGGAATGCCAGGGAACCCCGTTTAGCGATGGCAGCGTGCAACCCACTATATTAGTGAAAGATTTGAATACGAATCGGCGCGGGCAATATTACCTGTGCTGTTCTATTTCAGCTCGCCAAATACGCCCCACGGCTTTGCTTTATATTCCCTAAAACAGCTAACAAATAAAGATTCTTTATACGCGCCGTCCCTGTTACTCAATCATTATAAAAAACAGAGAGAATTCCAGTAATCAGGCTGCGGAATACGTCTTTATCTTATCGGATTAAAACAATATTAACGGAACGTAATACATTAATTGTTTTTATAATGAGTGAGGGAAATAAACAATAAGCCCTGTCTACCCGCTTCTTTATTCAACTTATTCACTGCGCAGGTAAACAATACGTATTGCGCCTAACATCACAAAATCGCCGCGCAAAGGTGCCGGCGATATATCTATGATCTATGCTGCCCGGCCGAATAATCATTCATAACGAGAAGCAATACCATGAAAAATATTATCGTCATCTCCGCGCGCTTGCTGGCAGCCCTTGCGCTGTCAGGCTTAATGCAGGCGCACGCCGACCCTTTATCCGGGAAAACCGTGCTTTCCGTTCAAAAGGCAGGGGCGGGTACGCCAAACAGGCTGTGGAATACCAATAACCCAACGTTAAAATTCGCGACATATAATATTGGTAAAAATGAAGCCTCAAATAATGTTAATGATTTCGGTAAACTCATCGATGCCATTGGCAAACTGGACGCCGATGTTATCTCTGTTACTGAAATCGATAAAAATACCCGCCGCAGCGGCAATATCGACCAGCTTAAAACTCTCGCTGATGCTTTAAAATTACATTATGCCTTCGGCGATGTACTGGAATTCGACGGTGGGCAGTACGGCATAGGGCTACTCTCTAAATACCCCATTGCAAAATCGCAATTGGTTAAATTGCCTTCCGGCGATGCAGAGCAGCGCGGCGTATTGATCGCCGAAGTACATAAACCCGGCTTCGAGCACCCGATTATCGTCATGACTACGCATCTGGACTGGCAAAAAGACCCTACCATTCGCCTGATGCAGGTGCGCCGCATTATGGACCTGGCCATCGGCGATGCGCCCAGCGACTTCCCGGATATTGCATCAGCGGTAAAAATTCTCGCCGGTGATTTTAATTCTACGGCGCGCGAACAGCCGATGCAGGAGCTGAAAGCGATGTGGAATATCGTGGATGACGACCTCGAAGACCATCGCTCCTGGCCGGCCATTAACCCCGCACTCGACCTCGATCATATCCTCACCTGGCGCGGCCAAAAATGGCACGCGAAAAGCATCAGCGTAATGAACGATTCTGTGAGCTACAAATGGTCGGCCGTCAGCGATCATCTACCGGTGGTGGCGGAACTAAAACTGTTGGAACAATAACCTTTTGGTAACCGGCCAAGAGGGCTGCGTGACGGGCGAATGCCATTCACTTAAGCCTCAAGATCTTATTTGAAGGTTCCCATACAGAGTAATTAACGGGATGTAAAATGTAAAAAGAGCGGCCTTAAGCCGCTCTTTTTCTGTCTCGCAAATCACTGATTACCGCCCGCTGCGGCTACGCCCGATGTTAATTAGTCGCAACCATCAAATGCTGATTACTTTGATACATCGCTAACAGGAAATTATTGTAACTCACGCCCCGGGTCGAATATCCCTTCAGCTTATGGATCATATTCTTTGCGGTAAGCGTAGTATCGGTTTTACGCAACTGCGCCCGTGAAGAGCGAAACGACTTATAGGCCGGATGCGTATTCAGGTTATATACATAAGCGCTAACCGACTCTTTCACGGAGGCAAAATGCAAATACCCCTTCACTTTACCCGGCCCGCTATTACAGGACGAGCTTGAGCATTTCATACCAAATAAATTGGTATTCACACGCGCAAGTTTAGATGTCCCCCACCCGCTTTCTACTGCCGCCATTGTGGCAATCATGCTGCCAGGAATGATGTCCACGCGATCTAATAGCGTTTTCCACGGAATAGCGCGCAGATTACCGTTCCAGGCAATTTTATAGCGCGTCACAATTTCCTTTAGACGCGCGCGTTCGCTAGGCGCCCAGCGGCCATCATATTGCTTCGAAACCAGCCAGTTGCGCTCTGAAGTAATCGCAGCATTTTGATGCGCGATATACGGCATGATGGTCCGAAGAAATGCTTTTTTCCTTTTGATTCCGGAAGGGTATTTTCGCAAATCAGGAAGTGGACTGCTTTCACTATTGCGAGAATACTCTTTTCTGATTTTCGCCAGTAATTTACCGTTACTTACCTGCGATATTTGGGCTTTATGACTCTTTTTGTGTGTCTCGTGCTTTTGTGCCAGCACCTCACCTGATAATCCCAGCGTGAGCGACATGAGTATCACAGCCCCGATGCGTCGGTAGCATGTCGATATCACATTGTGTCTCCAGGTCGTAGGCAGCCTCATTGGGCGGCCACTCATTATGATGTGTGTAACCTCTATCCTCAGAGATAAGCCGGGGATCCTATCAAAAAATGGGCAATCCGCATACAGATTGCGTTACCTCGATTCCGAATTTATGGAAAATTGGCTCTCTTTATTAGGGAAAGTCTTAATGTTCGGGCCGCACATTCTGCTCTGGGGTGGGGACTTCCCGCTTAAATTAACAGCGCCCCGCTCATGTCGACAACAGACAGCACAGGGTGCTTTATTGCGTCGATTTTCCAGCATAAACAAGAAATTCCCCCTCAGAATGTGCATTTGCGCCTCGTTCAGGCAAGCGCTATGGTGGATACCTTTCCATTCACACTCAATACAGTTACCGCGATGACTTTTTCACTTTTCGGCGATAAATTTACGCGTCATTCGGGTATTACCCGCCTGATGGAAGATCTCAACGATGGGCTGCGCACACCGGGCGCCATTATGCTGGGCGGTGGTAATCCGGCGCAAATTCCAGCCATGACGCAGTACTTCCAGTCGCTGCTCGGGGAAATGCTCGCCAGCGGTAAACTCATCGATACTCTCTGCAACTATGACGGCCCACAGGGTAAAGATACGCTGCTTCACGAACTGGCAAAGCTGTTACATTCCCACTTTGGCTGGGATATTGGGCCACAAAATATTGCGCTGACAAACGGCAGCCAGAGCGCATTTTTCTACTTATTTAACCTGTTCGCCGGGCGCGCCGCCGATGGCCGCATTAAAAAGGTGCTTTTCCCACTGGCACCGGAATATATCGGCTATGCCGATGCCGGGCTGGAAGATGACCTTTTCACCTCCACGCGCCCCAATATTGAACTGTTACCTGACGGGCAATTTAAGTACCACGTTGATTTTGAAAGGCTGCATATCGGCAGCGATACGGGCATGATTTGCGTTTCCCGCCCAACGAATCCAACCGGAAACGTTATCACCGATAAAGAATTGCAGAAACTGGACGCTCTGGCGCGTAAACACGACGTACCGCTGGTTATCGATAACGCTTATGGCCTCCCCTTCCCTGGCATCATTTTTAGCGATGCCACGGCCATGTGGAATCCAAATACCGTGTTATGCATGAGTTTGTCTAAGCTTGGATTACCGGGCAGCCGATGCGGCATTATCGTTGCAAATGAGCGCATTATTACCGCTATTCGCAACATGAATGGCATAATCAGCCTGGCACCCGGCGGAATTGGCCCGACCATCGCCTGCGAAATGCTACAGCGCCAGGATATGCTGCGCCTGTCGGAAACGGTTATCAGGCCGTTTTATCAACAGCGGGTACAGCAAACTATCGCGATTCTTCGGCGCTATCTATCACCAGAGCGCTGCCTTATTCATAAGCCCGAAGGCGCCATTTTCCTGTGGCTTTGGTTTAAGGATTTACCGATAACCACCGAGCAGCTTTATCAGCGCCTGAAACAGCGCGGCGTGCTGATGGTGCCGGGCGACCACTTCTTCCCCGGGCTGGATAACCCCTGGCCACACACCCGGCAGTGTATGCGCATGAACTATGTTCCGGAGCCGGATAAAATTGAAGCCGGTATTCGCGTGCTGGCAGAGGAAATTGAACGCGCATGGCGTGAAGCCAGCTAACCAGGCACGGCATGACAGGCGGGCAGGCATCACCCGCTTTCAACGCTTATTCCTTGCGCCACTTCTCCTTTTGCACCCATGCAATACGCCTGCGCGTAAGGATAACCGCCTTGTAAAACATCGTGACACAACATCTGTAGATGCCCGGAGGCTCCGGCAGTAATAACCCGCCTTTATAGAGGGTGGCATTGATTTCGACTTTCGTGCCATGGAGACGTACCAATCCCCTTAAAAAGAAGCTTCTGCCAATACTGTAAGTTTTAAATCGCTGGACAATAAATAAGGCTGAGCCAAAACCCGGTCGATAACCACGTCCAAAGGGCGTGGTTTGCAGTTAGCCATAACATCGGGGGCGCACAAAGCGCCCCTTCCATCAGAACAGCCCCTGTGGCCTGTCGGAATAACTCACCAGTAAACATTTCGTTTGCTGATAATGATCCAGCATCATCTTGTGCGTTTCACGCCCAATCCCCGATAGCTTATAGCCCCCAAATGCGGCATGCGCCGGATAAACGTGATAGCAGTTGGTCCACACGCGTCCAGCCTGAATACCCCGCCCCATTTTATAGGCAAGGCTGCCGTTACGGCTCCACACCCCGGCTCCCAGGCCAAATAGTGTCAACAACGGGTAAAAAGTGATCCACTTACCGTCACCACCAACGGTC